>JALETB010000077.1 GCA_022781715.1 Clostridiales bacterium
TTATATGTCGCAATTTTCCGAAATAAAATAAAGGCGCGAAAAAACCGCCGTTAAATAAAATCACGGGCATAAAAAACTCCGAAAAACGCTTAAAGCGGGCATAAAAAAATCCGGAAAGGCCTTTGAAAGTCCTTCCGGAGCGATTATTTCGGTTGTCGTCAGTTCGCAAGAAAGCCCGTTACGCCTCGCCTTTTGAAAGCGAGCCGTCGGTACAATATAAGACGATATTGTCGGAAAGTCTCGCCCATTTATTGTCTTTTTCAATCGCTTGCCACTGCGCCACGGTGCCCTTGAAATCTATTTTCGTCAGTTTTTTGCACTGGCCGAAAGCATATCCACCTATCGATTTAACGCCAGGATACATCGTTACGCTCCTGAGTTCTTCGCACAAAGAGAACGCATAATCGCTGATAACTTCGAGGTTTTTCGGCAACACTACGCTTATGAGATTTTTGCATCTTTGGAAAGAATTCCTTCCTAGCGTAATGACGTCTTTACCGCCTATTTCGTCGGGAATAACGAGATTGCCTTTTATCGAATCGTAACCCTGTTCGCCGATTTTTACCTGACCGTTTTCATCGACTCCGATACTTTTTATTTCACTCGGGTCGACGTCGACGCTCTCATACTCGTTCGGCGTTTCGGATTCGCTTTCCGACTCGGTTTCTGTTTCGCTTTCCGTTTCGCTCACAGATTCGCTCTCGCTTGCGGTTTCCGTTTCGCTCACAACATCCGTTGCCGACTGCGATTCGGAAATCGTTTCGCTTTCTCCGCTTCCGGCAGTCTCGCCGCCTTTATTGTTGGCTACAACTACGACCGCGGTTACGATTGCCGCCGTTAAGGCGACAAGCGTGACTATCGTTATTATCAATTTTTTAAAACTCTTTGTCTTCTCCATATTTTTTACCTTATCTTTAATATGAAACGCAATTGCGCTTTTAACTTATTATACACTATTTTCCGGGCATAGTCAACCATGTCGGCGGATATACCCTATATATATTCAATTATGCCGATCGATTTTGTTTTCGGCAAGAACGCTCAGATAATAAATCGGAATTGCCGACCAGCCGTGACATAAACTTCCGCCGCCGCCGAAATCGTCCGCGCCGAGTTCGGTTTCCCAGAAGGTCGTCGCGCCTTCGTCGAGCATTTTTCCGTATTTCGCTTTTATGTCGTCCAGGATGTAATTTTTATACTTATCGCCGAAAAGCAGAAGCGCGTCGTACTTGAACGCGTTCATCGAAAGCGTAACGGGAATCATTCCGTCGCCGCGGATAATCGCTTCCACCGTCTTTTCGTCGCCGACGCCCGCAAGCACCGCAAGCGAATTGCCGAGAACAGACATTTTTTCGGAAAGGTTGCTAAGCCTGAAAGCATTCTTTCCGGGAACGAAAAGAGTTTTACGGACAGCCTCTTTCATCTCGTCCGTTTTTACGTTTTTACCCCTGAGTTCGTTATACATTTTCGCCGCGTAAATAAACATACAGTTAAGCGACAAATCGTAAACCTTCGGCAGATGATCGCGCGGGGCTTTGCCGAGTTGATCGCCGTTCGCGCTGTCCTCCGCCCACTCGTAAAAGTTCCAATAAGGCACCGGAAGTTGGGCTATAAGTCGATTATCGTCGATTCTCGACAAAAACACGCTCATGATTTTATCGAGCGTTCCGCCCGTTTCGTCGAGCAACGTTTTGTCTCCGGTGTATTTAACGTACTCATACGTCTGCATGATATACGCGAGTGAAAAGAAGGGAATGGGATAATCCACGCCTGCGGGGAAACACAGGCTCAAAAGCCCGTCGTCTCTCAGACCCTTGCTCATCAAAACGAGATTTTCGCGCTGATAAATCGTCTTTTTATATGTGTAATAATTGCACAGCATCTGATTGCGGCTGTCCATCGCGTAAAGAGCCTGTTCTCTCCAGGGGCAATCTTCATAATGCTCGTGCATGCAACATTTAACCGTGTAAACGGAAACGTCGTAAATTTTTTGCAGAAGCGGATCGGCAAATTTTCTGCGGATTTCCACCGCGGGGTAATAAACTTCGCGGACGCCGATATATCCGAAATCGATCGGGTTTTCGGTTTCCACGAAAAGATACCTGCCGGCGATTCTGCGGAACGTGTTGACGTAACGGTTTTCGCCCTTTTTAGCAATATATTCCGCGCTGAAATCTCTTCCGTCGAGAATTCTCGGCACGCTGCCGTCCGGCAAAAGCCTTTCGCCGTAAGAGACGGTCAATTTCTGCTCGGTTTCGCTTCTGAAACCGAAAGTCAAAAAACCAACCGTTTCCTTTTTGAAATCGACGAGATACCCGCCTTTTGTTTGTGTAACTTCGACTTTCGCGCCGCGCCCTTTCATTTTGCAGATTCCGCGCTCTCTTTTATGCGCTTCGCCAAACCCGTGTTCTTCGCTTGGCTCAAATCCGCCGCATTTTACGTTGGCGTTATACAAAAAACTCAATCCGAGTTGGGGGGTAATCGTTTTCGCGTAGCCGTTAAAATATCGCGCGTTTATCCTCGCGCCGATCGATTTATCGCTCTTCAGAAGAATTTCGCCGTCGCAAACGATATCGAAAAGCAGATACGCGTCCGCGTTGACGTAAGTCTGGCTGTCGACGCCGTAATGCCACACGGTCGCAGCAAAAACGTTTTTATCGTTTTTATCGTTGCGGCAAAAATCGGTTATATCGATTTCGTCGTAATTTCTGTAATGCGGATAATCTGCGCACTGCGCGAATCCGACTATTTTGCCGTTGACGTAAGCGGTATAGTTGCTGTCGCAGGAAATTCTGAGAAAAACTTTCTTCCTGTTTTTCCTCTTTTCCCCATTTTTCGCTGCGGAGAAATAACCTTTAAAATCAACATACGCATCGACGGCGTTAACGTCGCCGAGCCATATTTTCGTTCCTTTTAACAATCCGTCACTCATATCGTCTTTCCTTGTCTGCTAATTATTTATTTAATATACTGTTGAGTTTAATATACTGTTGAGTTTTTCCGTAGATTCGCGAGCCGATGAATCGTCATATTCGGCGTTAATCAACTTATAGAGCACTTTATCGCCGTTTATCTCGAGAAGCCCGAACCTCGCCTTGTCCTTCTCCGGAAAATTGCCGAGCGTTCCGAAATTGAGATAATATTTGCCGTCTAAAAAGTCCAGCGAGCCGGTATGCTCATGCCCGAACAGAAAAATATCGCCGGACTGATCGCCGAAAAGTCGTCGTAAATCGTCATTCGACGGAAGGTATTTCATGTCCTTGAATCTGCCCTTCGTCGTCATCGGATAATGGAACGCCGTGACGGAAAACGCGCCGTCGGAAAAGCGCAACGTCATCGGGAGTTCCTTTAAAAACTTACGCGAAGCGGAACTTAACGCCTTTTGTTGCCAACGGAAATTTTTCAGCCTCGGGTCGCTTTGGGAAAAGTTTTTCAAATCCATCGTGACGAAAATATCGTGATTACCTTTAACGCAGGCGACGTCTTTTCGGGCGCGCAGAAGCGAAACGGTTTCTTCGGGATAAAACCCGTTTCCCACGATATCGCCGAGACAGATTATTTTATCCGGACGCAATTCGTCGATCTTTTTCAAAGCGGCTTCGAGCGCGAAAACGTTTGAATGAACGTCCGTTATAACAGCATATTTCATAGGCTGATTATAGCATTTCGGACAAATTGTGTCAATATAATACGGCAGGCTCGGAAACATTGTATAAAATTAAAATCTTTTGGCAACAATCAAAACGGCAAACGTCCGAAAAGAACAACAAAAAAGGAGTTAATTGTTATGAATCCGTTTAAAGAAAAAGCAAAGAAACCCGAAGAATTCCTTTCTTCAATCGAAAAACTTTACCCGCGCCAATACGATAAAAACGAGACGAGTCCGTACACAAAAACGAGAATCATTCTCGCTTGCGGTGCGGAATACGAAGCCAACTGGCACTCGCATCAGATGCTGCGCCACACGGACGATCTCGACCTGAAAAGGAAAATTTCGCTCGTGCGTTTTCTGGAAAAACAACAGCAACAGTTCCTCGCGCAGTTGAAGCCCGCCGACGAATCCATTCTCGAAACGACTATCGCTTACGAGCAACTCGCCGTGGACCTGACCGCCGGCATGGCTAAGCGCGAAAAGAATTTCAACGTTAAAAAGGCTCTGGATTTCGCTCTTCTGGAAGACTTCGATCACTTGTACAGGTACGCCGACCTTCTCGACGCGGACTACGGAATTCACGCTGAAAAACTCGTGGGAAAATACACCGAAATCATGCCCGGTCGCCCGACCGTCGCTCATCATCGCCACCCGTACGACAACGTTAAGGACTGTATTTCCGCAAAGAAAAACAACATTCAGACCGTTCTCAACACGATGATCATAACCGCCGCGGAACAACAGACGATGAACTTTTATATGAACGTGGGCGCGCATTATAAAACCGAAGGCGGCAAACGACTTTATGAAGAAATCTGCCTCGTGGAGGAAGAACACGTAACTCAATACGGCTCGCTCATCGACCCGAACTGCGACCCGTTCGAATGCACGCTTATGCACGAATACGTCGAATGTTACGTCTACTGGTCGAATTATATGACCGAAACGGACGAGCGAATGAAAAAAATCTGGGAATATCAGTTCGAAAACGAACTTTCGCACCTGCACGCCGCCGTGAGGCTGCTGAAAAAACACGACAAAAAGGACTATACGGACGTTATTCCGAAACCCGAATTTCCCGCGCCGCTCGAACTCAAAGAGAACGTGGATTACGTCCGTTCGATACTCGATTCAACCGTTCAATACACCGGAAAACTTGCCGATTATCGACCTATAGACGCACTTCCTGAGGACGACAGGTATTTTGTTTACAATGCGAATTTCAATTCTCCGATAAAGGAAAACCCGTCGCACAAGGTTATTACGGACTATATCAAAAAGCACGGAAAGGATTATCGTTTTCAGGTTTCCGAGCATCCGATTCCCGCACTTTCCGCGCGCGATACGGACAACGTGGAAGTCGGGATATCTCCGTCTGCGGTCAAACCGAAAAAATCGGACGGATTCAAACAACTTAAATAAGCAAACAGGCTACACAGAGAAAGGTTGCGGCAAAGGTCTCAACCTTTTTTTGTGATTAAAATAATATGCAGCGGGAAGCGAGAATTAGGTTGATTTTTATCGCGAAAAGTGCTATTATGATTAAAAAGAATCGAGGAGGCTCGAACAATGAAGGTTATTTTACTTGCAGACGTGAAAGGTACGGGCAAAAAGAACGATGTTGTCGAAGTGAGCGACGGTTACGCAAGAAACTGTCTTTTTAAGAAAAAATTAGCCATCGAAGCAACGAGTACGGAAGTGAACGCCGTCAAAAATAAACTCAAAGCGGAAGAATTCCACAAAGCCGAAGAAATCAAAAAATGGAAAGAACTCGCCGCCAGAATCAAGGATTCCGAGGTTAAATGCACCGTTAAATGCGGAGAAAACGGCAAAATTTTCGGCAGCGTGACGTCGAAAGAGATTGCGGAAAGACTTGCCGAAGCAGGTCACGAAATCGACAAAAAGAAAATCGTTTTGAAAGAGCCGATCAAAACGCCGGGCGTTTACACGGTGGAAATCAAGTTTCTTCCGGACGTTTCCGCGAAAATCAAGGTTAACGTTGCGGCGGAATAAGCCGAATAACACATAATAGCGCGCCCCGCGGTTGCCAAAGGCAACCGCGGGGCGCTTCTTTTGTAAAATTTCTTTTGTAAAAATCAGTCTTTTATCCCGGCAACGTCGGTAACGGGCAGACTGAAAGCAATACCCTGCCCCGGCGTTTCAAGCCCGACCTTTTTATAAAGAGCGCGCAGAACGTCGTCCTTAATTTCCTTTTTAACGACGATCATAACGATCTCTTTTTCGGGCTGAATGGTGATGTTGAACAACTTTTCCGCTTCGGGAGCAGCCGTCCCTCTGGCGTTGATAACCGTTCCGCCGCCCGCGCCGAATTCGCGCGCCGCGTCCATAACCGCGTCCGAAAAGCCGCTGTTTATGATGCATAAAATTACTTCGTGTTTAAATTCAGTCATTTTCGTCACCTCACTTGATTACTTAAAAAACCGTAAATCGCAACGCCGATAACGCTCGTAAGCGGCACGGAATACGCAATTCCGCCCCCGCCGCGAACGGTGTCGAATTTATCCTGCAACGCCTCGAGAATTTCCTTCTTTCTGTCCTCTCTCGCAACGCCGATAAGCACCGCCTTTTCCGTATAAGCCAAACCCGAAAATTTGCCCGTCTCCGATTTTTCCGTGCCGTGCGCGCCGACCGCCGTTTGCATATTGATCTCGAACGACTGCATGAAATCCATATAGAAATCGGCTTTGTTTCTGTTCACGATGGTAACGATCAAAACGAGATTGGCAGGTGCTTTGGGTATCCTGCTTTCCTGTTTCTGACTTATTTCGGCTCGCACTTCCGCAACTTTGTTTTTCAATTTATCTTTCATATCCCGCCCCGCTTTTACACGTCGAAATTAATAATGTACTCGTCGTCATAACTCAAAATGCGCTTCATCGCTATGCTCTTTCTGATCTTCTTTTGTATCACGGCTTTGAAACCGAGAAGTTGAATGGTGATAAGCGGAGTCATCGCAACCATGGCGACTATGCCGAACGCGTCCATGAGAACTCTCGATGCGCCGGACAAAGTATAACACGCGCCGATTGCAAGCGGAAGAATAAAACTCGACGTCAACGGCCCGCTTGCGACGCCGCCGGAGTCGAACGCGATAGCCGTATAAATTCCCGGCACGAAGAACGAAAGTCCTATCGAAATAAGGTAGCCCGGCACGAGATAATACAAAACGTTGAAGCCGAAAACGATTCTCAGCATCGAAAGCCCTATGGAAATTCCCACGCCGAGGCAAAGCGCGATAAGCATCGAACGCTTCGTTATTCCGCCCGAAGTGATTTCGTCTACCTGTTTTGTAAGGACGTGAACCGCCGGCTCCGCCATAACGACGAGCGCGCCGAGAACAAACCCGACGATTACAAGGACGAAATTATCGCCCGCGGCAAGTTCGCATCCTATTTTATATCCTATCGGCATAAAGCCTATCTGCGCCGCCGTGAGGAAAATCAAAAGACCTATAAACGTGTAAATAACGCCGCCGCCGATTATTTTGAGTTTTTTGAGCGGCAGTTTAAGAAAAATCAGATCAAGCGCGATGAAAAATCCAACGATAAGCCCGATCGCAATTCCGACCTCTTTGGATACATTGAGCAGCGCGGACAAAAGCGCGCCGCCGAAATCCGCGGCGATGGAATAATCGGGGATTTCGTAAACCATGTCGCCCTTGGATAATATGCCGAGAATCATAACGGCAAGCATAGGTCCTATGGAACACAATGCGACCAGACCGAAACTGTTTTCGCTCGATTTTTTGCCGCCGAGAGTGCCTGCGATGCCCACGCCGAGAGCCATTATGAAAGGAACGGTTATGGGTCCCGTCGTAACGCCGCCGGAATCGAATGCGAGAGCGAGAAACTCCTCGTTTCCGATAACGAGCAACGAACCGAACGCGAAAAGACACATATAAAAGAAGATAAGAAGATGGGAAAGCGGAGTTCCTTTAATCATCCTCACGACGGAGATGACGAGGAAAAGCCCCACACCCACACCGACCGTAGCGGTAAGCAAAACGGGGTCTATCTTATCTTTTACCTGAGTCGCAAGAACTGTAAGATCCGGTTCGGCAATAGTGATGAAAACACCCATAACAAAACATACGGCGACAAGAATCTCAACTTTTTTTGACCTGGTAAGCCCCGCACCGATATGGTCACCCATAGGCGTCATCGCGATATCCGCGCCGAGGTTGAAAAACGCCATACCTATGACAAGCATAGCCGCCGAAACGATAAAAACGACTATTTCCTTCGCGGTGAGGCTTATCAGCGGCGTAAAGTTAAACACCGTTACGAGCAACGCCACAGGTAGCACCGAAACGAGCGATTCTTTAAGTTTTCCGAAAAAGACCTTGAACAAACTACTTCTCCTCAGGCTTTACATTCATTTATTACTCTTTGTGCTATTTTAGCATACTTCTGCTTCGAAATCAACAATATCCGATTTTGTAAACCCGACAAAAACTAAAAATTTTGGTGAAAAAAGGCTTTTCGGCTCGTATAAATCCGTCTCGGGTTTTCGGCGCGCCCGGCAAAACCCCGAAAGAAAAGAATCAAATTTTGGTGGTTCCCGCCGGGCGCGCACTCAATCACATCGCAAAAGCCCGCCAATAAGCCGATTATCGTCCGATTTTATGTTATATCAATTAAAAAACAAGCCGAGAAAATTCCCGGCTTGCCGCAATCATTATCGAGCGTTTTAAGGCAGCGCAACGCCCGATTTTCGATTTTTGTTTTGTTCTGTATATTATTGCTGGTTTCTGCCGCAGCAGTTTTTGAACTTCAAACCGCTTCCGCAAGGGCACGGATCGTTTCTGCCGACGGTTTTGGCTCTGACGACGGGTTCGCTCGAAGTCGCATGCTGACTTCCGCCGTTCTCGACGAGGTCTTTCTTTTCTTCCTTCTGCGGAACTTTTTTGATTTCCGATTTGAGAAGCAACGCCACAACCTCTTCCTGAATGCTCGCGGTCATTTCCTCGAACATTTCAAGACCTTCCTTTTTATACGCTATGACGGGATCTTCGTTCGCGTAACCTCTGAGCGAAATTCCGCGTTTCAATCTGTCCATGGCGTCGATGTGGTCTATCCACTTGTTGTCAACGACTTTAAGGAAGATAAACCTTTCGAATTCGTTATAATCGATGCCCTCTTCTCTGTATTCTTCGATCTTCTTTTCGTAGCACTCGATAACTTTGTTTATAATCTGCGAAACGAGATATTCGTAATCCCAGTTTTCGAGCATTTCGCGGGTGACGTAAGCGGTATCCTTAGGCAACGCTTTGTCTTCGAGAGCCTTGTTGAGTTTTTCTTCGTCCCACGTCGAAGGCGACTGGTTTTTGTTCGCGTTCTGCGTGATTATCTGCGTTACGAAATCGGGAATAAGTTTCAGCACGTCCTGATGAACGTCCTCGCCCTTCAACACCTTCATTCTTTCGCCGTACATAACCGACCTTTGAATGTTCATAACGTCGTCGTACTGAATGATATGTTTTCTTATGCCGAAGTTTCTGCCCTCTATCATTCTCTGCGCGTTCTCTATGGAACGGGAAAGCATTTTTGACTGAAGCGGCGTATCCTCTTCGACTTTGAACGTGTTATATATTGCTTTGAGTCTTTCTCCGCCGAAACGCTTTGCAAGGTCATCCTCGAGAGAGATGAAGAACAGCGAGCAACCGGGGTCGCCCTGACGACCGCTTCGGCCGCGCAACTGGTTATCGATACGTCTGGATTCGTGCCTTTCCGTACCGAGAATGAACAAGCCGCCGAGCGAAATAACTTCTTCTTTTTCCTTGTCGGTTTCCTTTTTGAAATCTTCGTAAAGGTCGTTATATTTTTGTCTGACGGCCTTTACTTCTTCGGAAACGTCCTGAACGTAAGAGGTGGCGAGTTCGATAAGGTCATCCGTAACGCCCTCTTTTACGAGAGCCTGCTTGGCAAGATATTCGGGGTTACCGCCGAGAAGAATATCCGTTCCACGGCCTGCCATGTTCGTGGCGATCGTAACCGCACCTTTCTTACCCGCCTGAGCGATGATCTCCGCTTCCTTTTTGTGGTTCTTCGCGTTAAGAATGTTGTGTTTGACTTTGTTTTTAAGAAGCCATCTCGAAATTTCTTCCGATTTTTCGACCGTTACCGTACCGACGAGGACAGGTTGTCCTTTTTCGTGGCACTCGATTATGGTGTTGACGATAGCCTTGATCTTACCCTTTTCCGTGGAGTAAATAACGTCGGGCATGTCGATTCTCTGCACGGGTTTGTTCGTGGGGATTTCGAGAACGTCAAGTCCGTAAATAGTCCTGAATTCTTCCTCTTCCGTTTTCGCCGTACCCGTCATACCCGAAAGTTTGTGATACAGACGGAAATAGTTCTGGAAAGTTATCGTCGCGTAAGTTTTGTTTTCGTTTCTGATCGTAACGTTTTCTTTTGCTTCGATAGCCTGATGCAGACCTTCGGAATATCTTCTGCCTATCATCAGACGACCCGTGAATTCGTCGACGATGATGATTTCGCCGTCCGAAACGAGGTAGTCGGAATCTCTTTTGAAAATGAAGTGCGCCTTCAACGCCTGCTGAATATGGTGGTTAAGGTCGCCGTTTTCGATATCGGCAAGGTTTTCGACGCCGAAGAAACTCTCGGCTTTTCTCGCGCCCTGCTCGGTTATCTGAACCGATTTGTCTTCGAGGTCGACGACGTAATCTTCGTCCGCTTTGAGCGTTTTGACGAAACGGTTACATTCGACGTAAAGGTCGGACGATTTTTCACCCCTGCCGGAAATGATAAGGGGGGTTCTCGCTTCGTCGATAAGGATCGAATCCACTTCGTCGACGATGGCGAAATTGAGTTCTCTCTGAACCATGTCCGCGAGCCTTACTTTGAGGTTATCTCTCAGATAGTCGAAGCCGAACTCGTTGTTTGTCCCGTAAGTAATATCGCAGTTATAAGCGGCGCGCTTCTGGTCGTCCGTCATATCGTGAACGTTAACGCCGACGGTCAGTCCCAGGAATCTGTAAACCTTACCCATCCACTCCGCGTCACGTTTTGCGAGGTAATCGTTGACCGTAACGATATGCACGCCTTTTTCGCTGAGCGCGTTAAGGTAAGCGGGGAGCGTTGCCATAAGGGTTTTTCCTTCACCTGTTTTCAACTCCGCAACCCTGCCCTGATGCACGCAGATGCCGCCCATCAACTGAACTTTGTAATGGCGCATATGCAAAACTCTATACGCCGCTTCTCTCACGACAGCGAATGCGTCGTACATAATCTGGTCGAGTGTTTCGCCGTTTTTAAGACGACCTTTTAAAACGTCGGTCTGATTTTTCAACTCGGCGTCCGTCATCCCCTCGTATTTCGGCGCAAGCGCAAGAATTTTATCCGCCTGCGAGTCGATTTTCTTCAAACTCCTTCTGGAGTCGGTGTTAAGAATGTAACTGATAAGTCCCATATATCCTTATTTTTTTCTCCTGATTTTCCGCTCCCGTTATAAGCGGCGGCGCGCGCCGCTCACGGTCGATTAATATCCTAAGTATTTTACTATATTTGAATTAAATTTACAATATATTTGAAAGGGATTTCGTCAAAAATCCTCTATTTTTCATGTTTTTACCACATTTTTATTTGCGTTTTATTCGTCGGTTTTCACGGCATACAAACGCTTTTAAACGTATACTTTAACAGAAGTGCGGCTATAAGTCGATTAAACCACAGTTTTCGCTTCAATCGCATCGTTTTTATCATCCGATTGAAAGTTATCCTCAAAACCTTGTTTTTGCGGCGATTCTTTATCGTCGCCGTCTTGCAAGGAGTCGGTTTTCTTTTCGACCGAGGCGTAAGTCAACACGAACACCTCCGATGCGCCCGCATTTTTCAACGCCGCGGCAAGAACGTCCGCCGTCGTGCCGGTTGTGGAAACGTCGTCGATGATGACGATTCTCTTATCCCTGACGAGCGATTTGTTTTGAACGCCGAAACTCCCGTCGAGATTTTTGCGTCTTTCCTTGTAGGTTTTGCCTACCTGAGATTCCGTTTCTTTCTTCTTAACGGTCACATCGAGAAAGGGCGCGCCGGAAAGTTCCGCCACCTTTTCCGCGATGAGTTTGCTTTGGTTGTAACCTCTCGACTTCTCCCGCTTTTCGTTCATCGGCACGCAGACGATTCCGTCGGCATGAGTCACGGACGAAACGAAAAGTTTATAAATTTCCTTCGCGAACTCCTCGGCGAGATATTTTTCGCCGCCGTATTTCAGTTTCTGAACGAGTATCGCTGTGACTTCGCCATAAAGATAAACGCTTCTCGCCTTATCAAAAGACGTGAGTTTGTTTCTGCAACGGTCACAGTAAGCCTCCGGCAGAAGCGTTTTAACTCCGCAGTGTTCGCAGATATATCCGTCGTTTTTCTCCGTCTTTTCGAGGCACTTTTCGCATAAGATTCCTCCCGTGAAACTCTCCCGCCCGCAACACGAGCAGGTCAGATTTCTCGGCAGAAAAATGTTTTTCAGAATTTCTTTCAGTTTGTTCATTTTCATCAATCAAAAAGCCTTCCCCGCAGGAAAGGCTTTAAAGCAATAAATCAATCGGGATATCCGTCGGGGTTCTTCATCTGCCAGTTCAAAGCGTCTCTGCTCATATCGTCGAGCGTCTTTTCGGCTTTGAAACCGATGAGTTTATACGCAAGCGACGGATCGGCGTAACATTCGGGAATATCGCCCGGTCTTCTCGGATCGATAACGTAAGGGATATCTCTGCCGAGAGCCTTGGAAAACGCTTTTATCATCTCGAGAACGCTGTAGCCCTTGCCTGTGCCGAGGTTAACGATGAAAAGCCCGGGGTTTTTAAAGAGTTTATCGACGGCAAGCACGTGACCTTTGGCAAGGTCCACAACGTGAATGTAATCTCTCACGCCGGTGCCGTCCCTCGTCGGATAATCATTGCCGAAAACGTGGACTTCTTTGAGTTTGCCCACGGCAACCTTAGTAATATAGGGGCAAAGGTTGTTCGGGATTCCGTTCGGATCTTCGCCGATAAGCCCCGACGAGTGCGCGCCGATAGGATTGAAATAGCGAAGAATCGCTATGTTGAATTCGGGATCGGCTTTCGCCACGTCCTTTAAAATATACTCGATGAAAAGTTTGGTCGAACCGTAAGGATTGGTCGTCGAAAGAGGGAAATCTTCGGTTATTGGAACGGTATGCGGGTTTCCGTAAACCGTCGCAGACGACGAAAATACGAGATTTTTGCAGTTAAATTCTCTCATAACGTCGATAAGCGCAAGCATTCCGCCTATATTGTTTTCGTAATATTCCACGGGTTTATGGACCGATTCGCCCACGGCTTTATACCCGGCGAAATTTATGACGGCGGAAATGTCGTTTTCCTTGAAAATTTTGCGCATAGCGTCCTTGTCGCAGACGTCCGCCTTGTAAAACTTCACGCTTCTGCCGACGATTTTTTCGACCCTTCTCACCGCTTCTTCCTTACTGTTGTAAAGGTTATCCGCGATGACGACGTCGTAACCGTTTTCAATGAGTTCTATAGTGGTGTGGGAACCTATATATCCCGCGCCGCCGGCAACCAGAATAGTTTTCATTTTATATTCTCCTTTTCTCTTTTCAGTCGACAGTCGTTTTGTAGCGATAATCGACTTATAGAGGCATTTTTAAAGATTATTGTACCCTGACAAAGGCAACCGGAGCCACTGTCGGACGGTGTTATTTAATAACTCTTTCTTCGAGATAAGTGTCGTAATTAACCGGTCTGTCATAAACTTTTCCGCCGTCGATTTCGATGATACGATTGCAGACGGTGTTCATAAGTTCGCGGTCCTGACTGGTCATAAGAAGGCAACCCTTGAAGTTTTCGAGTCCGTCGTTCAACGAAGTTATCGATTCGAGGTCGAGGTGATTGGTGGGTTCGTCGAGAATCATAAAGTTTCCGCCCTCGAGCATCATCTTCGCAAGCATACATCTGACCCTTTCGCCGCCGGAAATGACCGACGCTTTCTTCTGCGATTCCTCGCCCGAGAAAAGCATTCTGCCGAGCCAGCCTCTGACGAATTCCTCATAGTGGTCGTAAGAGAATCTCGAAAGCCAGTCGACAAGATTGAGATCGCACCCGACGAAATAACTGTCGTTGTTCTGCGGCAGATAGGTGGGGATAATCGTTTTGCCCCACTTAAAATACCCGCTCGTGGCAGTTTCGTTGCCCGTTAAAATATCGTAAAGCATCGTTATCGCCTTGCTGTTTTTGCCAACGATACCGATTTTTTCGTCGCGGTTGACCGTGAACGAAAGGTTCTCGAAATACCCTTCCTTGGTAAGATTTTCGACGAAAAGAATGTCGTTTCCGATTTCTCTGTCGTATTTGAAATTGATATAAGGATATTTTCTCGAAGAAACTTTTATATCGTTTATCGTAAGATTTTCGAGTTCTTTCTTTCTCGCTGTGGCTTGTTTGGACTTGGAAGCGTTCGCCGAGAACCTCGCGATAAATTCTTTCAGTTCTTTGGCACGCTGCTCCGCCTTTTTGTTCTGCTCCCTCTGCTGCCTTGCGATGAGTTGGCTCGTCTTGTACCAGAAATCATAGTTTCCGAAATAGACGTTAATCTTTCCGAAATCCACGTCGCAGATATAAGTGCAGACCTTGTTAAGGAAATATCTGTTGTGCGATACTATAATAATAGTATTCTCGAAATCGATGAGAAAGTTCTCGAGCCATTCCGTGGTTTTGATGTCGAGGTTGTTGGTGGGCTCGTCGAGAATAAGCACGTCCGGGTTGCCGAACAACGCCTGCGCGAGAAGAATTTTGACTTTCTCCTTGCCGTCGAGTTCGCCCATAGGCGAATAAAAATGTTCGGCGGGAATTTCAAGCGCGTTCAGAAGTTTTTCCGCGTCGCTTTCCGCGTCCCATCCGCCGAGTTCGGCGAATTCCGTTTCCAGTTCGCCAGCCTTTATTCCGTCCTCGTCAGTGAAGTCCGCTTTGGCGTATAACGCATCCTTTTCGTCCATGACTTCAACGAGCCTTTTATGCCCGAGCATAACCGTTCTTAAAACGGTTTCGTCGTTATAAGCGTTCTGATCCTGTTTCAGAACGGACATACGCTCGTTTTTATCGAGTATTACTTCTCCTTTCTGCGTGTCGAGTTCGCCCGAGAGAATTTTCAAAAAAGTGGATTTGCCCGCGCCGTTCGCGCCGATAATTCCGTAACAGTTTCCTTTGGTGAACTTTATGTTCACGTCCTCAAATAACTTCCTGCTGCCGAATTGCAGACTTACTCCGCTTACCTGTAACATTTATCTCCTTTAACCTTTATATTATTGCTTTGCCGCAGGCGTTTAATATCATTCCCGGCGTTTTATATAGTTACGGGGTTGCCGTTAAGACAACCCCGCGATGGTACGTTGAATCATTTCGCCGTGGAACTTTCGGTTTCGGCGTCCGTTTCGGACATAACGCCGAGACGCGTTCCGATTTTCACCTTATCTTCGTCTTTCTTCTTGTTGTAAGAATAATAATCGCTTTCGGCAAAATCGTCGCCCTTTTCTTCTTTAACCGCTTTAACTCCGTTTGCGATTTCTGCCATATCGATCGCGTAAACGTAAGACTTATAGGCGGAATCGGAATATACGCAAAGGAAGAAATATTTACCGTTCGCGTTTACGACTTCGGGAGTGTACCAGGAAGTGTTGAGCGCAAGGGTGTTTATTCTCAAAGCCTCAGCCTTCTCGCCTTTTAAAAGCGCGGTGAGGTTGACTTTGTAATAGTTGCCGTCGGAATTCGTGTAATAAAGGAAATCGACGTCGCCTTCGTGCGAGATGAATTTAAGCGTAGCGGTTTTAAGCGCTTCTTCATCGGAAACGGCGATAACGCCGAAGTCGGATCCGGAAGTTTTGTCTGCCGCCTTCTTATAGTCGAACTTGACGAGACCGAGCGAAGAATCGACGTAAATCGTTACGAGTTTTTCGCCTTCGTTATAGAACAGAACGCTGTCCGCAAAAGCGGCGGTCGTCTTAGTCGTTGCAAACGTAAGTTCTTCAACCTTTTCATCCGCGTCGGCAAGAGCCTTGTATATAACCGAACCAACGGCAGTGTTAAGGGTCGTTGCGCTGTAATAAAGTTTGCCGTCCTTATGTCTTAAAAGATCGAACGTAAGACCGATGAGTTCGTCTTTGACGGTTTCGTCGTTAACGGTGCCGACGCCGGTGACAACCATTTTCTCGGTTGCCTTTCCGCCTTCAAGAGATACTTTATAAATATCGTAATAACTTTCCGCGGTGGCGTTTTCGTCGTCCTGCCAACGCTTGACGTCGATGGGATTGTAAGTGTAATAAATGCAGGGAGCGGCGTTATCTTCGTCGAACATAACTTCCTTAACCGAGCCTCTTTTCGCCTCTTCCTTTTTGTCGGCGTAAGTGGTGCTTTCGGTGTTGAAAACTTCCTTGCCGGCTATCGCGTCGTAAACGTAAAGGTTCGTGCTGTAAACCGCGAGGTATACGCTGTCGCCCGAAGCGATGAATCTGAACGTTGCGTCGTGCGAGAAATCTTTATCCGCAATCTTCGAAGAGGTTTCGGATGCGTCGAGTTTCGTTCTGAAGAAAAGAAGTTGATCGTTTTTGGTTTCGCCCTTCTTGTTGTTCTCGGTGGAAGGAACGGCGTAATAAACGTATTCCCCGCTGATGTAGAAGCCGGCGGTTTTATCGTCGGAAACGATAAGTTTGGAAACAACCGTTTCGTAAGCGGCGTCATCGGCTGCAAATTTGTCTTTTCTGACTCTCATAAGAGCGCCTTTCGTAACTTTCCCCGTCTTATAAGTCGTGGTGTAACTCTCGACGCCGTTGATAAAATATACGTAATCGTTTGTGGAAGCAACGAAACCGCCTTTCATATCGGTTCCCTTGTCTCCGTTTGCGAGTGTATTGCCCGAACAAGCGGTAAAGCCTAAAGCCATACATAAAATCGCTATCAAGCAAATAATTTTTTTGCCCATAAATTTTCTCCTTTGCCGTTAAGGCTCATCGCCGTTCCGACCTTTACGGAACGAAGCCTCCGACATATCTTTGTTTTGTGAAGCATAAGATATCGTGAGCGACCGGGCGGCCGCCACTGTCTACGCTCGTATACGCTTTCTAATTATATACTATTTTTGTCAAATAATCAATTATTTATCGGACATTTTTTTATAGAAAATTAAAAAAAGGAGTGAGAAAATGGAAAAAATAGGTCTTTTCGATCTTATCGACAAAATCACGACGCCGTCCTCGGGCGGAAAAACGTTCGACAATCCCCCGAAATCTCAGCCGTCCCGCCCGCAAAACCGCGAGAAAGAAAACGAGACCTTACGCGACCCCGATTTCGGCGCGCAGCCGCAATACATGATGAATGCGAAGATGCAGGCATTCATACAGCGGCACGAAAATCTCAAAGCGGACGTTCCCGCAGCACGAAAAAAGAAGAGAACAATGAAAAAAACGGAAGAAAAGCGCGTTTAAAGCGTTCTCTTCCGGCGTAAATCATTAATTTTCAGGTCGTATAGGGATTTCAATTTTGTTTTACGGCATAAAACAAGCCTGTTTCAATTTTGTTTTACGGCATAAAACAAGCCCGTTTCAATTTTGTTTCACGGCATAAAACAAGCCGCAATGGCAATACCCTTCGAACGAAGGGTCTTTTAACTGCGCGCGGAATTCCTCGCACATGCATTTATATTCGGGGCGTTTCCCCACGCGGCAGGGGCAATAACCGCCCTTTGCTACAAGCCCGTCCGCGACCGTTTTAACCACTTCTTTGTTCTCGTTAAGCCTTATTCTCACAGACAATATCTCCTTATCGTTTCGCCCACTCCGCCATGGTCGTTATCCGCGTCGGTAACGGCGTCGGCAATCGCTTTCAACTCTTCTCTGCCGTTTTTCATCGCAACGCCGAGCCCCGCGGCTTTAAGCATGGGCGCGTCGTTGAGTTCGTCGCCCGTCGCCACGCATTCTTCGGGTTTTATTCCCCAGATTTCGGCGAGGGCTTTAACCGCAAGCCCTTTATCGCAACCTTTCGGCATAAAATCGAGCATTCCTTTATAGGATTCGGCGATTTCGCAGTCCTTGCCGAAAATTTCCGTCGATTTTTTCAGCGACGTTTCTATCTGATCGGGATAACCCGCAAGCATCACTTTCGGCGTAACGATTTTTTTGTTTTTCACGAATTCTTTAAGATCGCCGACGGCGCGCACTTTCACCTTGCAGGTGTCGGCGTAAAACGCGGAAAACTCCGTGGCTTCTTCCGTGAACACCTCCTCGCCGCAATAAACGAAAGAAAGCAGTTTGCCCTCATGAGCAAAGTCGATTATTTTAAGTGCGAGTTCCGTTTTTATACCCGTGGAAAACAACGCCTTTTTGTTTACGTTATCCCACACTTCGCAACCGTTATATGCGGCTATAAGTTGATTAAACGGGAATTTTTCGAGCATAATGATTGCCGAAGCCGTCATTCTGCCCGTGCATAAAGCGAACTTTCCGCCGCTTGCGACGAACTCGCCTATCGCTTCTGTATTTTCATCCGGAATCCGTCCGTCGGACGAAAAAAGCGTTCCGTCAAAGTCGCTTATCAACGCCTTATATTTCATCTTTTATCCTCTTGATAACGCACAGAACAAATGTAACAACGGCAACCGAAAAAGAAATTATCGAGCCGATATTATGCGAACCGCTCGTCAAAAGCGCGGCAACGCAGGAAAACGAACTCGAAAACACAGCAGCGAAATAACAGTAAGCCGCCGGATTGCCTTTTCTCTTCACAAGGGAATAAATCACTCCCGCGAGGCCGAACGCCTGAACGGAAAAATAAACCACAGCCGCGGCAATCGTTTCGGAAAGCGAGGAATAACTCATTCCGTTAAGCAGAACGGCAAGGAAAACACCCCCGCCGACCGCAGCGTAACCGAGCATATTCACGCCGGTTTTCACCTTTTTTCTCAGATAAAATCTCAAAGTGAAAACCACGATCGAATATACGAGCGAAAACGCAGGCAAAAAAGCAATCATTACCGGTTCTGTGGCGGCGTATATCGCCCCAGAACAGAGCGAAAACACAAACGCCGCAACGCCCGCGCCATCCACCAAAGACGACGGAACCGCCCTGACTACGGCGACAGCCGTGAACGCCGACGAAACGACGGCGAAAACCGCAAACAGATAAACAAAACGTTCGTTTATAACGTTTTCGGTAAGCCCCGAAAAAACGCACAACGCAAGCATCGCCGAAACGACGAGCGCGACAAGGATCGACGACCACACGAGAGGTTTTGTGAAAACTTCCGCCGTATAACGGCTGAGTTCCGATTTCTTCCTCTTTTTGAGTTCGGCTTTGAACGAATCGTCCTCGGGTCTGAATTCTCCTTCGGTTTTATTCTTGTCGTAATCCCAGACGATTATGCGGGGTTTGGAAATTATTCTGCCCGCCTGATTTTTCTCGCCCGCGCTCACGCATTCCTTAACGGCGCAACGCCTGGACTTATCGTGAGTGACGACCGCGCCGACGATTTTCGTTTCACCGAAAATTCCGCCCGCTTCGCCGTAACCCAAAAGAAAACTCTTGTCGCCGAAAACGTGCTTATAAGCGCGCTCCGTTCTCTTAAGAAAATCGGCGTCGGGCGATTTCGCGTAGCACTCCCGAAGCCCTTCGGAAATCTCTCCGCGCAACGCCTTCGCCTCTATTTTGCACTTCTCGACCGATTTTTCAATCTCGGATATTTTGGCGTTCGTCTGATAAATATATATATCGTATTCGTTGTTTTTGATCTTTCCGTTTTTCTTGCGGTAAACGGCGACCTCCTCCGAAAGTTTGTTCTTCTCGGAGGTTTTACGACGAATAAAATCGCTTATAAAATCGAGCCTTTTCATTTTTTTAACCGTAAAGGTGAACAATTCTCCGATTTCCATAAACCCCTCCGCAAAATAATACTCGCTTCGTGATTATTTTACCATTTTTTTCGCTGTTTGTAAAGGAATACGACCGCCGTTAAATTATAAAACGATGAAATATAAACCGCGTAAATCCGGGAACGCCCGAATAATATGCCAGACAAGAATAATACGAACCTTGGTCTGACGGTGTGTTTTTGACTAATACTTCGTTGCACTCACGGGTTATACGGCCAGTATTAACCCGTTCGTGCGCCTTATCTTAGCCTAAAAACACGCCGCCAGACTTGCCGACAACAAAAACGCCGATATTTTCGATGATTTGTTGCAAAGGCGAGAACGGTAGTACTGTACGTACATCGTCCGAGAATTTGCAAAAAAGCGCGTAAATAGCTGCGTTTTTGCAAGGTTCGTATTATTTTTGTCTGGCATAATAAAAACCCCTCGGCGAGGGGCTTTGTATTTATCTGCAGTTTCGTTATTTACCGATTATTTCGTTGACGTAATCGGCGATGATCGCCGCAGCCTTGGTCGTGCCGATGCGCGTGTTGATGACGAGATCGTAATTTTCGACCGCACCCCACACCATCGAACCGTATTTTTTATAATACGCGGCGCGCGCTTTATCGTTCTTTTTAATCGTTTTCTGCGCTTCGAGCGGGGTTAGGCCGTAACCTGCGGATACTCTCGCGATTCTCTGCGATATCGGCGCGCAGACGAACACGCGGATAACGTTGTCATAATCTTTGAGAACCGACTGAGCGCAACGACCTACGAACACGCACGAGTTTTTGTCGGCGAGTTTTTTGATAACATTCGACTGCTCGATAAAAACTTTATCGTAAAGCGAAAGGGATTCTCCGCCTAAAAATCCGTTATACCAGAAAGCATTCGTCGCCCTGTCCTCGGCGGAAAGCACTATGTGTTTATCATATCCGGTGACGACCGAAGTCATTTCGGCGAGCGTTTTGTCGTAGCATTTGATTCCGAGTTTAACCGCAAGTTTCGACGCGGTTTCCGCGCCGCCCGAGCCGAACTGCCTGCTGAGCGCGATATAAAACTTCTTCTTTCCTTCCATAAGTGTGTTCTCCTTCGGTCAATCTCCCTACGCGAATATTTTACTACCGTTCCGGGGTTTTGTCAATAGCAAATCGAAATTATTTTCGCGCAAATTCCTTGTCGCTGTTATTTTTGCGTATTTTCATCGTTGCTCTCTTCCGCGGGTTTCGATCTGACGACCTTGACGATAAACACGACGAGCATTACTATCGCGATCGCGAAAAGCACGTAAATGATTATGTCGACGTAATCTTTGAAAAACAACGTTAAAAGCGTTATTATCGCGCCGGCTATGAGGTTTCCGCCTGCGATCGGAAGCACGGACTCGCGGAATTTCAGCCCGAGGAACACCGCTATCGCCGTACCCGTCCACACGCCCGTTACGGGGAACGGAACGGCAACGAACACGAACAGGCTCAGCATCATTATTTTCCTCGCTTCCGCCTCCGTGGAGCCGTCGGTTTTTTTTGCGATTTCGGCGGCTTTGTTTTTGAAAATCGTCTCCACCTTTTCGACGAGTTTTTTTATGAACCCGATTTTTTTGAGAAGGACGAAAACGGGCAGAAGAATGAAAAATTCCACAATCGAAATCAACGTCGATCCGAGATACGCCACGCCCGCCGTCGCCCACAGATTAAGGCCGAAAAGCCCCGTTCCGATGGGTATCGCGCCCTTTAATTCTATAAGCGGAAACATCGAAACGAAAAGAGTCGCGATATATTCGTTACCGCCGAAAAGCCCGAGCAAAAAACGACCTAAAGATTCTGCCATAAAACTCCGATAAAACAGTTGTTTTTTTCCTTATTTTATAATATTATATCACCGTAACGAATTTATGTCAAACGGAGAGAATATGGAACTTCAGAAATTGCTTTCCAAGGCGAGGAGAGCCGTGGAAGATTACGGAATGATAGAGGACGGGGATAAAATCGCCGTGGGGCTTTCGGGCGGAAAGGACAGCGTGACTTTGCTTTATATTCTCGCCACGATGAGGCGTTTTCTGCCGAAAAAATACGAGGTCGTCGCAATCTCCATCGATATGGGGCTGGGGCTTGACGAAAACGAAGTCGACGCCGTTAAAGAACTTTGCAGAGAGCTCGACGTGGAATATTTCATCGAACCCACGCATATCGGCGAAATCGTTTTCGACATAAGAAAAGAACCGAACCCGTGCAGCCTTTGCGCGAACATGCGGCGCGGCGCGCTGAACAATTCCGCCGTGGCGCACGGATGCAACAAAGTCGCGCTCGGTCATCATGCGGACGACCTTATCGAAACGCTGTTTTTGTCGCTTTTTTACGAAAGCAGGCTCTCGACTTTTTCGCCCGTGACGAAACTCGACAGAAAGGGGCTTACTGTTATCCGCCCTATGATATACATACGCGAAAAAGAGATCGCGGCGTTTGCAAAGGACAAACCGATCATTCACAACCCCTGCCCCGCCAACAAGCACACCAAACGGCAGTATATAAAGAATCTTTTGAAAACTCTGGAAAAGGACAACAAAAAAATCAAGGAAAACGTCCTCGGCGCGATAACTCACCCCGAGCGCAATTCGCTCTTCGACGACTTGCCCGAAAAGGAGGATAAAACTGCCGGCGACGACGAAAATTAAAAACACGCCGCCGGAGGATAAATACATAATGCGCCGCAATCGTTAATAGAATATACTATGTATCTGTATTTTTTATCGACGATTCCGTGCGCGGTGAAACTGAACGGAGAATATCTCGGCGTGGCAAGCGAAAACTATTCCGTTTTGTCGGGCGAAAAAGGACTGTTCGAGTTTGTTCCGCTCTGCCGCGGATATAATCAATCGTGCTTCGTATGGAACGAAAAATTTGTCGATGACGATGAAAATGCGCGGATAATCGACTTATACGGTGGCTTTTTGATTATCCCGAAGTTTACAAGGCAGGTCGTTTCGGACTTTAAGGAACTTTTTTTCAAAACGGTCGATTTCCCCGATTATTCCGTCGAAGTGCGCGTTTTCACCGAAAACGGAGTTAAAATCAGCGTCAGACGAGGTAAGGATAAAATCACCGAAAACGTGCCGTTTTCGCCCGCAACGCTCAGCCTCGAAAAGGCTTTCATCGACGGGAAAGGATATCTTGTCGCGTTTTTATCGGATAAAAAAACCGCTGTTTTCGGATTCGAAATATCCGACGGCATTCTGAGCGGAAACGGCATGCGGAACGTTCTGAAAAGAGAATGCGACGGATATAAAGCCGAAAACGAGACGGTGATTCTCACCGAAACGTTAAACGATATTCTTCGGCACACCATAACTTCCGTCTGGACTTTCCGCGGCGGAGTGAAACTTGCCAAAGCCGACATCTGCCGCGGCAAAGAACCGTACGAACTGCCCGAAAGACTCTTGCCTTACGCGTTTTTCGAAGAACTGCGGCTCGGGAAGGACGTCTGCGATTTTTTAACGCCGAGAATCCGCCCGCGCGCGGAAGAACTGAAGACTTTTATCGGCGACTTTTCCGCAATTTTGCCGCCGCCGCATTTCAGGGCTGACAACGAAATTCTTTTGCTTTACGGCAACCGGGCGGAATACGCCGAAATCGACTTCGACGGACGATTTATCGACAACGTGAAAATAACTTCAAACGGAAAATAAAGCATAACGCAAAATGCGCCGCCCCGAAAAATTTTCGGGGCGGCGCAAAACGTTGCGTAAATTTTTTCAAACCCGCGACGATTATTCTACGGTCTGCCCGAACACGCTTTCCATAAGGTCAGAAGCCGGGTCGTAACCCTCCTGCCTTAAACGGAATTTCCTCGCGGCGGTTTCAAGCACGATGGGAATGTTTCTTCCGGGCGTGACCGGAATGGTCACCTTCTGAATTTTTATATCAAGAATATTTTCATAAACCTCGTTTATTCCTATTCTGTCGTAATTTTTGCCCTGCTCCCACGGCGACAACTCGGCGATTATGTCCACGCCCTTTTCCGGGCGGACCGAGCCGGGACCGAACATTCTCTGAATGTTGATTATTCCGATTCCCCTTATTTCCATATAATAACGGATTTTTTCGGGAGACTTGCCCACGAGTTGGTCGTTGATGTTTTTGATGATCACCGAATCGTCGGCGATCAGGCGGTGTCCGCGGTTGACGAGTTCGAGCGCGATTTCGCTTTTTCCCACGCCGGACTTGCCCGTTATCAGTATTCCCACGCCGAAAACGTCCACCAGAACGCCGTGCATAACTTCCGTTGGGGCTAAAAGTTCGCTCTGGTAAATGGTTATATCGTTTATAAGAACCGTCGTTATCTTGGACGATCTGAAAAGCGGACAATTATATTTCTTCGCCGCTTCGAGCGTGTCGGCGGTAAATTCAAGCCCCCGCGCGATGATAAGACAGGGGATGTTTTTCCCGAAAAGCGCGTCGATCATCGTGAGGCGTTTTTCCCTGTTCAGTTCGCGCATATACTCGTATTCCGCGTGACCGAGAACCTGAATTCTCGTTGAATCGAAATGTTTCAGATATCCCGAAAGTTGAAGTCCGGGACGCGAAACACTTATCGACTGCAAAGGCACTTCGCCCCTGCCCTCGAAAACAACTTCGAGATCGAGCGCGCGCGCAAACTCGCTCACGCTTATTTTTACCACTTCCGTGTCTACTTTTGTCGGTTTCATTGATTTTCTCCTTTTTGTGTTTTGTCCGAAAAATATTTCAGAACGGCTTCGGCGTGTTTTTCGCCTATACCGGGTACGCTCATAAGTTCTTCTTTCGTCGCCCTTCTCACGTTTTCGGGGCTTCCGAACTTATCCAGAAGCGCCTTACGTTTCTTTGCGCCGATTCCCTCGATATTTTTGAGTTCGGACTGAAGATTCGTCTTTTCGTGGGCGCGGCGGTGATAAGTTATCGCAAACCTGTGAGCCTCGTCTCTGAGCCTTTGCAAAAGCCGCAGAACGTAATCTCTTCTCGGCAAAACGATCGACTCTGGCGAGAAAAGCGTGAAAATTTCCTCTTCCTTTTTCGCAAGCGAAATAAGGTCGATATCGAAGGCGCCCATCGCGTCGAACGTTTCCTTGACCGAGGACAACTGCCCTTTGCCGCCGTCGATAACGATCAGGTCGGGCTTTTTAAATTTTTCCTCTTCATCCGTGCCGAGTTTTGCGAGCCGCCTTGCGAGAACTTCCTGCAAGCACGCAAAGTCGTCCGAGCCTTCCACGGTTTTTATGCGGAAACGCCTGTATTCGTCCTTCGCCGCTTCGCCGTTCTCGAACACGACCATCGAACCGACTTTGTCCACGCCGCTGATGTGCGAAATATCATAACACTCGATGCGCTTCGGCTCGTTTTTAAGCGACAGCAACTTCTTCATTTTCATGCAAGCCGCCGTCGTCATATCGTCTTTATGTTTGATTCTGTCCACCTCTTTTTCGAGGTAATCCTCGGCGTTTTCCGTCGCCATGACGACGAGTTTTTTCTTATCCCCGCGCTCCGGGACGTAAATCCGCACGGTTTTCGAAAAGGTTTTTTTGAAGTATTCCGCGAGAACGTCCGCGTCGTCTATCGGCTCGGAAAGCATTATCTCGTCGGGAATCTCCACTCCCGAAACGTAATACTGAGCGATGAACGCCGAAAGTCTTTCGCCGTTCGTTTCTTCCGCGTCGGTCGAAGCGAAATTTTTTCCGCCCTGCATTCTCCCGCTTCGGATGAACAAAGCGTTTATCGCGCTGTAAACTCCGTTGGTTGCAACCGCGATAACGTCCGCGTTGACGAATCTGTTGAGCGCGGTGATTCTTCTGAGTTTTATCTTGTCGAGCATTTTGAGTTTTTCTCTGTAAGACAGAGCCAACTCGAACTCTTCGATCTCCGAGCATTTCGTCATTCGCTCTTTCAGCACTTTTTCAACCTTGTCGTCGTCGCCGGAAAGAAAATCGAGCGCGCCGCGCACCCTCTCGTCGTAATCTTTTTTCGAGCATTTCCCCGCGCACGGCGCAAGGCACTTCCCTATGTGATAATTAAGGCACTCGCGCTTCGGCTTATTCTCGTCGATCACCGTCGAGCACGACCTTATCGAATATGCGGTGTTGATTATCTCGAGCGTATCCTTAACGTTCACGCCGCCCATATAAGGGCCGAAATATCTCGCGCCGTCGCGCTTGATTTTTCGCGTAATCGTGAACGACGGAAAATTCTCTTTGAGGTTGACCTTTATATACGGATAAGTTTTATCATCCTTCAGGAGAATATTATACCGCGGCTTATGTTTTTTGATAAGGTTGTTTTCAAGCGAAAGGGCGTCGATTTCCGATTCCGTTATAATATAATAGAAATCGGCGATATTGCTCACCATCGCAGCGACCTTCTCGGGCTTTTTCGTGGAGTAAAAATATTGCTTTACTCTGTTTTTTAAAATTTTAGCCTTGCCGACGTAAATTATTGTTCCCGTTTTGTCGAGCATAACGTAGACCCCGGGCGACGTCGGCAACATTTTTATCTTACTTTCAAGTATTTCATTCATTATATTTTATAAAAATCGCCGTTAAAGAACTTATAGCGCGACTTTTGCGATTTAATCAAAAGTTTTACCGAACGCTTTTTACGCACGTTTATTCAAGCGGACAAAGTGTTTTTCGGCAAGTTCTTTCAGGCGAGCGTTATCGTTTAGCGACGGCGTTTCCATACACGCCGTTAACAAAACGTTCAGTTCATCGCCGATTTCCTTGCCTTTGAACCCTATCGACGCGAGTTCGTCGCCGGAAACGTTAAGCATTTTTAGAGAATAACACTCTCCGCTTTCGATTATTTTTTGAACTTTTTCAGTGATTTTTGCAGTTTTCTCGCTCTCAGCAATGGCGACGTCCGTTCCCTGAGCCTTGTTGTCTGCATATTTCACTTTAACGAGATCAAAAAACGCCTCTTCGCCGATTTCCCCGAGCAGTCTTTTCAGTTTGAAATTGCTTTCCGGGAACGGCGCGTCGTGATTTTTAATCAAAAAAAGCACCTTTTCTCTGAATGCGACGGGGGCTTTCAGCCTTTTCAGGATTTTCTCGGCAACCGCCGTCGACATATCGGCGTGTCCGTAAAAATGTCCTTCGCCGTCCTTCATGAAAAACGCGGCGGGCTTTGCTATATCGTGAAGAAACATCGCCGTCCTGAGCGCAGGCTCGGGCGTGATTGACGAAGTCGCGCGCGCGATATGCTCGTAAACATCGTATAAATGCCACTTGCTGTGCTGGTCGAAATCGAAACAAGGGCGAATTTCGGGAACGATTTCCGCGATTATTTCGCGATAATTCATAAGCGCGTTCAAAACGTCCTTGCCGCAAAGCGTTTTGAGAAGTTCCGAAAAAATCCTCTCCGCGGAAACGTTTTTCAGCCCGCCTTTCAGTTTTTCGGCTGCAGCGAGCGTTTTTTCCTCTATCCTAAACCCGAGTTTAGATGAAAATCTCACCGCCCTTAAAATCCTGAGCGAATCCTCCGAAAATCGCTCTTCCGCGTTGCCGACCGTTCTGATTATTTTATTTTCAATATCGGATAAACCGCCGTATAAGTCGATTAAACCACATTTTTCGTTGTAAGCAAGCGAATTTACGGTGAAGTCTCTGCGCCTTAAATCCTCAGCCACGTCGCCGACGAATTCCACCGCGTCGGGGTGCCTGTTATCGGAATAACCGCTCTCTTTTCTGAACGTGGTTATCTCGACGACGTTGCCGCCTGCGACGACGCTCACCGTACCGTGTTTTATGCCCGTTTCGATAACGCGGTAATCGGAAAACGCCGATTCGATTTCTTCGGGGAGAGCCGACGAAGCCACGTCCCAATCGTCGGGATAAAGCCCGAGAACGCAGTCTCGAACCGCCCCGCCGACGGCGTAAGCGGAAAACCCGCGGGAGGTTAATCTGTCGATAATCTCGCGGACGTAACCGGGCATGGTTATGCGCATGTCGGGCGAAAAAAAACTGCCGCCAGAAGCGCCTTCAACACCGCTCATCACGTCGTACCCTGCTCCGCCGCGAAAGCCGCTTCGATAAAATCGCCTATCTTTTTATAAGCGTCCTCTCTCGAAGTGTCGTTCAGAAGTTCGTGCCGAACGCCCGGATAAAGCACCTTTTCCACTTTTTCCACTCCGACCTTATGTTTGTAAAAATCGTAAAGTTTGTCGATAAGTTTGCCGTAACCGCCGACGGGGTCGTCCTTGCCCGCGATTATCAGAAGCGGCATGTCCGTATTTATGTTTCTATAGTATTTTTTCTTATAATTTTTGGATAAATTGCCAAAAAATGACTTATAAAACGCATAAGACAACGTAAAATTACAGTCCGGACATTCGGCATATTTATCGCATTCCTCGGGAATGGACGAAATAAAAGTGCCTTCCGCACATTTTTTGTTATACAGCCCGAACGAAAGTTTTTCGATGAATTTTGCGGGGCGATTTTTCTTCCCGAACAAACAATTCGCGGACGCGACGACTTTGGCGAGAAACGAAGAGGCGTTGTGAAGGTACGCGCTTCCGCACAAAACCGCGCCGCAAGCGTTATCGGGATAGCGTTCGATATACGCCTGAGTCAAAAACGAGCCGTAACTATGCCCGAAAATGAAAAACGGCAAGTCGGGGTATTCTTCTTTGTAAATTTTCGTGAGCGTCGCCATGTCTTTGAGCGTATCCTCGAACATTTCGCCGTCGCAATAACCCGTTTTGCCGGGGTCGGTAAGCCCGTGTCCGCGATGATCGTCGCCGAACACGAGAAAGCCGCGCGCTTTTAAATACTCCGCAAAACCGTCGTACCTGACCGTGCTTTCAGCCATTCCGTGCGCGATCTGCACGAGTCCGACCGGGTTTTCCGGTCTCCACTCTCTGTAGCCCACTTTCTTTCCGTCGTACGAAACAAACGTTTTTTCAGTCATAATAAACACCTCTCAACGGCTTTTTGCCAGCCTTTATATAATTTATCGTATTTTTCCCGATCGTTTTCGGGTTCAAAGAGTTTTTCGCAAATTCTGAGCGCAAGGATATCCTCGGCGCGAATCAGCCCCAGACCTATCGCGCAGAGAAATGCCGCACCGAGCGCGGTACTTTCTTTTTCCTTCGGTCTGTTCACACAAACGCCGACGATATTCGCCTGAAACTGCATCAGAAAATCGTTCGCCGACGCGCCGCCGTCGCATTTCAGTTCGGAAAGTTTGCTTCCGCTTTCCTTTTCCATAACGCTAACGAGGTCGCGGGCGGAATACGCCATCGCCTCCAACGTGGCGCGGGTTATGTGCGCCTTCGTCGTCGCGCGGTCAAGCCCCACGATTATTCCGCGGGCGTCCGGATTCCAGTACGGCGCGCCAAGCCCCGTGAACGCAGGCACAACGTAAACGCCGTCCGTAGATTCAACCTCTGTTGCCAAAGCCTCGCTATCGGCGGATTTTCTGAAAAATCCGAGGTTGTCTCTCAGCCACTGAACTGCGCTTCCGGCATTGAAAACGCTACCTTCGAACGCATAAACTATCTTCCCGTCCAAGCCGTAACCTATTGTCGTTACAAGCCCGTTTTGCGAGATAATCGACTTATAGCCCGTGTTATAAAGCATGAACAGCCCGGTGCCATAAGTTATTTTGCTGTCGCCTGCATTAAGGCAACCCTGTCCGATAAGCGCGGCTTGCTGATCGCCCGCCATTCCGCAGATGGGAATTTTCAAGCCGTTATATTCGAACTCGCCGATAAGCGCGTCGGACATTACGATCTTCGGCAGCGAACGCTTATCCACGCCGAAAAGGGCGAGAAGTTCGTCGTCCCACGAAGCGGTTTCAAGGCTGCAAAGCATCGTCCTCGAAGCGTTGGTGACGTCGGTTACGAACGCTTTTCCGCCGGTGAGTTTGTAGGCGAGAAAACTATCGACCGTACCGAAACACAGTTCGCCCGATTCCGATTTCGCCTTTATCTCCGGAACGTTATCCAGAAGCCACTTCATTTTGCTTGCCGAAAAATAAGCGTCGCACACAAGCCCGGTTTTTTTGTGGATAAAATCGCCGTGAGTTTTCGCTATCGCGTTCATAAATTCCGCGGTCCGGCGGCACTGCCACACGATCGCGTTATAAAGCGGCTTACCCGTTCTTTTATCCCATGCGACGACCGTTTCGCGCTGGTTGGTTATGCCTATTCCCTTAACCTCGCTCACATCGTCGCACAGTTCGAGAATTTCCACAAGCGAAGCGAGCGTTTCCGCGTAAATTTCGGAAGCGTTCTCCTCAACGAAGCCCGCCTGCGGGTAAAACTGTTTTATCCGCGAGGACTTTTGCGCGACTATTTTGTTTTTCGTTAAATCGTAAAGAATTGCGCGGGTACTCGTCGTTCCCTCGTCTATCGCGATTATATAAGCCATTTCATCTCCTATGCCAGCCGCTTTAAGGACGCACCCCGAAAACTGCCTTATTTATATTGTAAACTAATTTTCAACTATTTACAAGTTTTTTATAATCTTTTTTTGCAAAGCGTTCATACTATGAATAATAGGAAAACCCGAATGAGCGTCATTGTTTTAACGGGAGGCGGAACAGCGGGGCATTGCATGCCCTGTTTCGCGCTTTTGCCCGACCTTAAAAGATCGTTCGACGAAATTTATTACGTCGGCGACAAAGATAAAATCGAAAGCAGACTCGCCGAGAAACACGGCGTTACGTTTTTTTACGTGCCGACCGTGAAACTCGAACGGAAATTAACTCCGAAAAACGCGCTGATTCCGATAAAACTCTTAAAAGCGGTTTCCGCCGCCAAACGGATTTTGAAAAATCTGAAACCCGACGTCGTTTTTTCGAAGGGCGGCTATGTTGCTCTGCCCGTGGCAATTGCTGCGCACAGGCTCGGAATCCCCGTTATTTCGCACGAATCCGACTTATCGATAGGGCTTGCAAACAAAATCGCTTTGAGATACTCCGCAAAACTTCTCACAGGCTTCCCGCCGACGGCGGAAAACATAGCAAAGGCGGAATACACCGGAATTCCTCTCGACAAAAATTTATTCAAGCCGAGGGAAAAGGGTAAATTGTTCAAAAAATACGGATTCGACGATAAAAAGAGAACGATTCTTATAACCGGCGGCAGTCAGGGAAGCGCGGCAGTAAACGCCGCAACCGAAGGCTGCATTGAAAATCTCGCCGAAAAATATAACGTTTTGTGGCTCGCGGGGAAGGGAAAAACGAGCGACGTTAAATTGAAAAACGTCCGTTGCGAGGAATTTTGCGAAAACATGGGCGAGGCTTACGCCCTGGCGGACGTATGCGTTTCACGCGCGGGAGCAAACACTTTGTTCGAACTCATCGCGCTCGGCATTCCGACGCTCGCCGTTCCTCTGCCAAAAGGAAATTCGCGCGGGGATCAAGTGGAAAACGCCGCTTATTTTAAGAAAAAAGGCGTGATTTCCGTACTCAGCGAAGATAAACTCACTCCCGAATCGCTCGAGTATTCGATAGGCAGACTTTTCGAAAACGAGAAAAAGTATGCCGAGGCGTGCAAAAAACTCGATTTACGTTCCGCAAACGAGCGGGTTTTATCTTATTTGAATAAGTATGCCCGTCATACAAAAAAACGATAAATGTCCGACAATAAAAACGCGCGGTCGCCCGAACCTTTCGGGCGACCGCGCCGACTATTATCGTATTATGCTTAATCGAGAATCGCTTTGATTCTTCTCACGCCTGCGGAAGAAGCCTCTTCTTTGACGATTTTGAAATGATGAAGTTCGCCGGTGTGAGCCGCGTGCGGGCCTCCGCAAATCTCCTTACTATATTTGCCGATGGTGTAAACCTTGACTTTTTCACCGTATTTTGCCGCGAACACGCCTATCGCGCCCTGCGCCTTCGCCTCGTCCACGCTCATTTCTTCCAGCGTTACGGGAACGTCGGCTTTAATCGCTTCGTTCACCCAGTCCTCGACGGCTTTCAGTTCCTCGGGGAGCATTTTTCTGTCGAAATTAAAGTCGAAACGAAGCCTTTCCACGGTGATATTCGAGCCTTTCTGATTGATACCGTCGTCCTTTAAAACGATCTTCAATGCGGCGTTGAGAAGGTGCGTTGCCGTGTGCAGGCGGGCGGTAATTTCGTTCTGCTCTTCAAGTCCGCCCTTGAAAACGCCCTGTGGCTGTTGTTTACTCTTCTCCTGATGCTCTTTGAACGCCTCTTCGAAACCACTCGCATCCACGGTGTAACCGACTTCGGCGGCAAGTTCCTCGGTAAGTTCGAGCGGGAAGCCGAACGTGTCGTAAAGACGGAACGCCTGCTTGCCGTTTATGCCCTTTTCGGGAACGTAAGACGGATCCTTCTGCGCCATGAAAGCGTTCTTTCTCTCGATTCCCTCAACGCATTTGTTGAATTCTTTAAGCCCCGTGGCGAGAGTGGCTTCGAACTTCGCCGTTTCTTTGGCGATCTCCGAAAGCACGTATTGTTCTTTTTCGACAAGGAGCGGATATGCTTCGTCGTAAATTTTCTCGATATAAATCTTTGAAACGTCCGTAAGCGCGTTCATTTCAACGCCGAGTTTTCTCGCGTAACGAATGGCTCTTCTCAGAAGTCTTCTCAGAATATATCCCGCGCCGACGTTGGATGGAACAATTCCGTTCACGTCGCCGATGAGCATAGTGGAAGTTCTGATATGGTCGGCGATGATTCTCATTGCCTTTCTCGCCTCTTCGTCATCGTCGTATTTTTTGCCCGACGCGTTTTCGAGATATTCGATAACCGGAACGAACAAGTCAGTCTTATAACCGTCGGTAACTCCGTTTAAAAACGCTAAAAGTCTGTCCAGACCGAAGCCCGTATCGACGTTTTTGTTTGCAAGAGGCTCGTAACCCGTAGCCGTCTTTTTATACTGCATATAAACGTCGTTGCCTATCTCGACGTATCTTCCGCAACCGCAATCGGGTCCGCAATTCGGACCGCACGGCTTGTCGTGGCGTGGATAGAACCACTCGTTGTCCGGTCCGCACGGCGTGCCGACCGTTCCTTCGAGTTCCCACCAGTTGTCCTTTTTGGGAAGATAGAAAATATGCTCGGGTTTAATTCCGACCTGTTTCAGAAAATCTGCGGTTTCTTCATCTCTCGGCGCAGTGGCGTCGCCCTCGAAAACCGTCGAACAGATTTCATTTCCGTCAAGCCCGAAAACCTTTGTGAGAATATCGTAAGACCAGGCGGTTTTTTCTTTTTTGAAATAATCGCCGAGCGACCAGTTGCCCATCATCTCGAAAAACGTGAAGTGAGTGGGGTCGCCGACGCTCTCGATGTCAACCGTTCTCACGCAACCCTGAACGTTGCAGAGCCTTGTTTTGCCGGACGGGTGTTTCGCTCCGAGAAGATACGGCATAAGCGGTTGCATGCCCGCAACGTTGAACATAACGCCCGTCGAGCCATCGCCGATAAGCGAAACCGCGCCTATGTTTTTATGTCCTCTTTCCTCGTAAAATTTTATCCAGGAATTTCTAAGTTCTTTTGAAGTAATCATTTCGTTCGTTCCTTTTCTGCGAAAATCGCCGTTACCGAAGCGACGACGATCCGAATGAATTTGTTATAGAATAAATTTATTATATATTTTCGCGCCGATTTTGTAAAACGTTTTTCGCTCGTTTCGGCTTATATTCTGAAAATAGCGGACAACGGGTTGTTAAGATAAATAGTATCGAGTCCGAAAAAACTGCCTTTAAGCGATTCGAGATTGACGCTTTCCGCTCCGCCGCCGAAAATATACATCGCTTCGAGAACGATCAGTACGAGTGCGGCGCATTCCGCAACGCCGAGCAAAACGCCAAGAATACTGTTAAAGAATTTCGCGCCGGCACCGTCGATCGAAAGAAGCCCTGCCAGAACGTTGACGACGATAAGTTGCAGAATCATAACCGCAATGAACACGATAACCGCCGTGAGAATCGTTTCTATGCGTATCGTTATAAGAAAATTACAAAGTCCGTTATTTTTGCTCTTTAAAAATTCAATGAAGTTGGCTTGCGCCTGTTTCGTCTGATCCATTCCGATAACTATTCCCAAAAGGAAATAAGTAATGACGAGAGTGATGATTTTCCCCGTCACGCCCTTGTTCAGGATTTTAAGACACCGCCCGAAACCGAGCGTCGCACCGAGAACGGCGAGCAGGCACGCTGCTCCTATAACTATATAATCTGCCGTGACCAGTTTTTTAATCCTCCATTTATGAAACTTTTGTTTAATGTAATTCTAACACATTCCGCAAAAAAAATAAAGCCTTATTTGTATTTTAATGGATTTTTTATCTTTTTTCTGCCTTCGCCGGGAAAGATTGCGTTAAAAACCGATTATAAGGCAACAAAAAAGCCGAAGCGTTTACCTCGGCTTTTCGGTTTTTGTTAAATAACCTGTCGATTATTCCATAACGGCGGTAGCGCCGGCCTCTTTGAGTTTGGCAACCATCTTTTCCGCTTCGTCCTTGGGAGCGGCTTCCTTAACAACGCCACCCTTTTCAACCATGTTCTTAGCGTCGACAAGGCCAAGACCGGTGATTTCTCTGACTGCTTTGATAACAGCGATTTTGTTTCCGCCGACTTCTTTCAATACAACGTTGAATTCAGTCTTTTCTTCTTCTGCGGGAGCAGCAGCGGCAACAGCGCCTGCAACTGCCACGGGAGCGGCAGCGCTAACACCGAACTCTTCTTCGATCGCCTTAACGAGGCTGTTGAGTTCGAGAACGGTCATACCTTTAATCTCTTCAATGAATTTTGCAATATCAGCCATTTTAATATTCCTCTCTATTATTTTTTATTTTTGCTTTTAATTAAGCATTCTGCTCTTTCTTTTCTGCGACTGCGTTAAGAGCCACCGCCAAGCCGCGAACGATACCGGACAATGCACCGGCAAGTTTTGCAACGAGAACCTCTTTGGAAGGAATCGAAGCAAGTTCTTTAACCACCTTTACGTCGACGTACGCGCCGTCTACGTAACCGCTCTTCACCGAAATTTTATCGTTGGTGTCCTTGCACATATCGCAAGCGACTTTTGCAGCGGAAGTTTCGTCGTGTCCGAAGGCAACTGCCGTGGGACCGTTGAGATCGCTGTCGAAATCGGTGACGTTGAGTTCATTGAACGCCTTTTTGAGTAACGTATTCTTCAGAACCTTATACTCGGTGTTCGCTTCTCTCATCTTAGAACGGAATGCGGTATCTTCGGCAACCGTCAAACCTTTGTAATCGATAAGAATTATCGATTTGCTGGCTTGAATCTTAGCCTTGATGTCTTCTACAATTTGCTTTTTTGCCTCTTTGCTTGCTGACAACTTTTTATACCTCCGTTTTATTTGTGAAAACAACCCCCGACCGCGCGAAAATACGGTCGGGGGTATGAAATAAATCAAACTCTCGTTTTACGTACCTCGGCGGGTAGCGCAAGTTGCGCTTTAAGACCGGCTGTCTTCGGTTATTTAACTATTAATATTATATCACCCGAAAAGGATGATGTCAAGCGATTAAACGTTCTTCGGAACAACTTTTACGCCGGGACCCATCGTGCTGGTAAGAGTAACGCTCTTGATGTACTGTCCCTTTGCAGCCGCCGGCTTAGCCTTTAAAATAGCGTCCGCAAGCGCGTTGTAGTTCTCGACGAGTTTCTCTTTGCCGAAACTCTTCTTGCCGATAGCACAGTGGATGATCGCCTGTTTGTCGAGTCTGTATTCGACTTTACCTGCTTTAACGTCCGCGATAGCCTTCGCAACGTCCATGGTGACCGTTCCGCTCTTCGGGTTAGGCATAAGACCTTTAGGTCCTAACAACTTACCGATTCTACCTACAACGCCCATCATGTCGGGAGTGGTAATAACGGTATCGAATTCGAACCAGTTGTCTTTCTGAATCTTCGCGACGAGTTCTTCCGCGCCGACGTAATCCGCGCCCGCTGCCGTAGCCGCGTCTGCCTTTTCGCCTTTTGCAAGGACGAGTACTCTGACGGTTTTACCTGTTCCGTTAGGAAGAACGATAACGCCTCTGACCTGCTGATCCGCTTGTTTGGGGTCAACGCCGAGTCTTACGTGAAGTTCGATGGTTTCGTCGAATTTTGCTTTGGCGTTATTGATTACGAGATCGATTGCCTCAGCCGCGTCGTATTGTTTAGCTCGGTCGTACTGTTTCGCGCTTTCGGTATATTTCTTTCCGTGTTTCATTATTTAAGAATCCTCCTTGTGGTTATAACGAGAATCTCTTCTCTCCCACGTCTGTTTTTATTCCTCGACGGTTACGCCCATGCTGCGAGCGGTACCTTTGATCATACTCATCGCCGCTTCTAACGACGCTGCGTTAAGATCGGGCATCTTCGTTTTCGCTATTTCTTCAACCTGAGCCTTGGTGAGTTTGGCAACTTTGTCCTTGTTGGGCTTAGCGCTTGCCGTTTCTATTCCGCACGCTTTTTTGATAAGCACCGGAGCCGGCGGGGTTTTAAGAATAAACGTGAACGAACGGTCCTGATAAATAGTGATTACTACGGGAATAATCAAACCGACTTCGTTGGCAGTTTTTGCATTGAATTCCTTGGTGAATCCGGGAATGTTGATTCCGTAAGGACCAAGAGTCGAACCTACCGGGGGTCCCGGGGTTGCTTTTCCGGCTTGTAATTGCAATTTTACGATTGCAGTAACTTTTTTAGCCATATTTCTCCTCCATAAAACGTGGTGATAACGAGAACGCCGATTATAAGTAGATTTTAGCGTTCCTCCCACTTTATATAAAACGGGACGCGTCCCGCTTTAATCATTATATATATTATAACGTATCGATAACTCCGAGTTTGTCGAGTTGAACGAAGTCAAGTTCGACTTCCGTTTCTCTGCCGAACATCGAAACCTTGACTTTCGCTTTCTGGTTTGCAACGTCAAGCGACTCAATAACCCCGATGAACGAATCCAACGGACCGGAAACGATGCGAACGCTGTCGCCCTCGGCAAAATCAAAATGCTCGACTTTATCCTCCAGACGCATCTTCTTTATCTCTTCCTCGGTGAGCGGAACCGCTTTACCCTGCGGACCTACGAAACCCGTAACTCCGCGCGTGTTGGTGAGCAGATACCACATATCGTTGGAATAAACCATCTTGACGAATACGTAACACGGCAAAATCTTTCTCTGAACGATTTTCTTCTTGCCGTTGGCTTTTTCTTCTATAGTTTCTTCCGTAGGAATTTTTATATCGAGTATCGTATCGGCAAGATTGTTGTTCTCTATGAGTTTTTCTATCGTATCTTTTACGAGTGCTTCATAGCCCGAGTACGTGTGTATGACGTACCAATTCGCCGTTTCGGGATTTGCCATTTTTAAAGCACCTCACCGATAAGCGAAACGAGCGCGTCGCTGGTGGCGCCGCCCCTGATAAGGTTAAGAAGTTGTTGAAGCCCGAGGTCGATAACGAGAATGAGCGCGAGCATGATGAGAACGGTTACCAGAACGCAACCGAGTTGTTTCAAAACCGTGGGAAACGTGGGCCAGGTGACCTTTTTAAGTTCGGACGCAACGGCTTTTATTTTTCCCCATAAACGAACGAATACGTTCGGCTTTTTGTTGGGGTTCTTCTTCTGAGCCTTTTTGTCGGTTTTTTCGACTACGGCTTGATTATTCTTTTCCATTTTCTTGACTTCCTCCTGTCAAAACACTCCCGACGGCTTTTCCGTTCCGTCGCAACTTCCGTTTCCGGGCAAATCTTTGCATATCTTTCGTCGCATATCTTTTGCGGACGAGACAATCCGGGGCTCATCGCCTCTCTCTTCGCTCCTCTCTTCCGCCGCGGGCAACCCGAGAAGATACCGCGATTATACGAAAACGCGCGCGCAAAGGTTACACCTCGCGCGTTGTCAAGCAAAACCATCGCTCGGCAAAGCCGATCGATTACTTCGTTTCCTTATGAACGGTATGCTTTTTGCAGAACGGGCAGTATTTGTTGAGTTCGATTCTGTCCGGATCGTTTTTCTTATTCTTATAATCGTCGTAATTTCTCTGCTTACATTCGGTGCAAGCCAAAGTGATTCTGGTTCTACTTCCTTTTGCCATATCTTTCGCCTTCTCAAAAAATTAACACCCCATATGCGGAGTGCTAATTAATTTTACTATACCTTAAAAAGTTTGTCAACTGTTTTTTACGGTTTTTTTGATTTTTAACGGAACGAATAATTCGCCCGCAAGCATTTTCTCCGATTTTCTTTTAAATCTCCGTTTCCGGACGGCAGGAAATCTGAAATTATTCCTCCGCGCCGGTCTCAGGCATATCGGCATTTTCAGCCGCAACCTCTTCTTCTCCGCCGCCGTAAAGGAACTGTTCGATCATTCCTATCGCGTCGACTTCCATAAACTTCGGATTTTCTTTAAGTCCGTGCTGGGCGGCGCACTGATCGATAAGAATCTTGGCGTATCTCATCGCGCGCCCCGATTTTATACGAAGAAGAACGGGAACGGTGACGTAAGTTTTCTTATCTCTCATATCCTTGCAGTGGAACTTCGGATCGGTCGTTTCGATATCCATGTTGAGGTAAAGTTTGAGAGTTTTACCCGCAACGGACAATTTGACGAACTGAAGTCTGCCCTGGTTGATACTGTCGAACTTTTTGGAAATTCTCGTTTTGAGTTTTTTGAAACGCAAAGCGTAGTTTTTAAGTTCGTCGTATCTGTCCTGAATGATTTCATCCGCTCTGAGCATTTTCTGCGCGAACGTGGGCGACGGCACGTATTTGGGAGCGTCGGCTGCGGGAACGAATTCGTCCTGCGCGAAATCGAGATTAACGGCGGTTGCCGCAACCTCGTCGGGATAATATTTTCTCTCGTCGTTAAGAGCGAGAGCCAGAAGCCCTCCGTCGACAAGAAAACTTTCTTCCTTGACGGAAGCGACGAAGCCGTTTGCCGCGATGGCGTTATCGTCCACGTATTTACCCGAATATGTTCTCATAAACGCACCTCTTATAACCGAAAATTTTGCCGCGCACCGCAAATCGCACACGTTGCGCGACACGAATATAGTTTTATATATCTATTATATATTACGCAAGAAATTTTTTCAAGCGATATTGAGTAAAAATTTGCAAAAATTTTAAAGTTTTTTATCGTTTGCGGGGTTTTAGCCGGGAGCAATAAAAATTTCACGCGGAAAATTTGTTTTTTCGTTGACTTTTATTTCGGTCGGGAGTATAATCAAATCCCGTCGACGGCGTCTTGCGGAAAATATCGCCGCTTTCCCCGCCCGACCGTACTAATAGGAAAGAATTTGTTTTACAGGCGAAAAATATGGATATAATAAATATATTTTATTACCTTGCGGTTATTCTGATATTTGCAAAAAGTTTCGGGCTTCTCGCGAGAAAACTTGGGCTTCCGCAAGTTGCGGGAATGGTCATCGCGGGCGTCATCATCGGGCTTTTAAGCAAGTTCCACAAGGACGACAACGTTATTTTAAGCACGATTTTCATGAAGCCGACGAGCCAGGAAAAAGAAATTTTAAACGCGTTCAGTCAGGTGGGCGTGGTGCTTATTCTTTTTTCGAGCGGACTCGAAACCAACCTCGACGACCTTAAACACAGCGGACTTGCCGCCACGGTGATCGCTCTTTTCGGCGTTCTCATTCCGATTGCGCTCGGCACGCTCGGTGCGTTGTGCTTTATGAAAGGTTACACCGAATTCTCGCACGAAAAACTCCTCAACGCCATTTTCATCGGCACGATTCTCGCGGCGACGAGCGTGGGGATAACCGTGGAAACTCTTAAAGAATTGGGCAAACTCAATTCCAGAGTCGGGCAGACGATAGTCAGCGCGGCGATTATAGACGACGTTATCGGCATAATCGTGCTCAGTATCGTGACGAGCCTTAAAGGCGGCGATATTTCGCAAATATGGACGACGCTTCTGAAAGCCGCGGGATTTTTCGTTTTCTCGATAGGACTCGGTATTCTCCTCAGAATTTACTTCAAATGGGAAGAACACAAATTCCCGCACAAGAGAAGAACGAGCATTTACGCGTTCGGAATGTGCTTCCTGTTCGCGTTCTGCGCCGAAAAATTCTTCGGCATCGCGGCGATAACCGGCGCGTATATGGCGGGAATTATGCTCAGCGGACTTGAGGACACGCAGTTCGTGGACAGAAAAGTCGTCGTAAGCGGATATATGATATTCTCGCCGATATTCTTCTCTTATATAGGGATTTCCGCAGACTTCAGCGGACTTAACTGGTCGTATCTTTTATTCGGACTTTCGTTCGTCGCACTCGGCATAATCGGCAAGATAATCGGCTGCGGACTGGCGGCAAAGCCGTTTGGATTCAAAAACAAGGAATGCGTGACGGTCGGTTGCGGAATGATAGCGCGCGGAGAGGTTGCTCTCGCGGTGTACTCTTCGGGTAGCGTCCTCATGATGGAAGAAGGCGCGGCGGGAAGAATAGACCCGCTCGTGGCGACGATTATGCTCATCGTCATTTCGTCGATTCTCTGCCCGATACTCTTGAAACTTTTGTTTAAAAACAAGAATACGGGCGAACAACCACCGGAACAATCGTCGGAACAAACTCCGCAACCTCTGCAACCGACAGAACAACCCGCAACGCTTCAGCATTGAAATAACACGTTTCAGATAAAAACTTTTCAGAATCGAAATAAAAAGGAATTACAATCATGAACGAAAACAAAAAGCACGAATCAACGAAAAAGAAACTGAAAATCATCGGTTTCGTTCTTCTCGGCGCGGGAATCGCACTTTCCGTAACCGGACTGGCGAGTTTTTTCTCTGCGTTCAGAACCGGCTCAACTCCGGATTTGTTCTTTTGCGCGATAATCGGGTTTCCGATGCTCGGCGCGGGCGCGGCGATTCTGACTTTCGCTTATAAGCGCGAAATCATGCGCTATGCGAAAAACGAAAGCGTGCCGGTGATAAACGAAGCGAGCGAAGAAATTTCGCCCGCGGTGAAAAACGTTGCCGCCGCCGTCAATGAGGGATTGAAATCCGAAAAGACGATCACCTGCCTTAAGTGCGGAACGGCAAACCCGGCAGACGGGAAATTCTGCAGGGAATGCGGAACGACTCTCCGCACGGTCTGCCCGAACTGTGGCGAAAAAATATCGCCGGATGACAAGTTCTGCAACAACTGCGGCGAGAAACTTAAATAATCGAATTTTCGCAACAACAAACGTTACAAAGTTGAAATGAACGAAATTCAGCGGCAAACAAACGCCGCGAAAAAAATCGAATACAACAAAAAAACGCGGCTATAAATCGATTAGCGCGCGTTTTTTGTTTACGCAGGATATTCCTGCCTGCCTTTCAAAGTTTTTTCAGAGCCCTCAAAGCCCTTTTTACGGGTATCGGCGAGCATTTTTCGGATACGTTTTTATCCGCCTTGATTACTTCGCCCGTTTCCGTTCCGCCGTTTCGGGTTTCGACGACGACCTTATCCCCGACGTTCGCACGGAACTCATCGCACAGATAAAACCCGATTTTGCCTTCGGGTTCCGTTTTTACTTTTATAACGGTGTGCGTTTCGTCGCCGTCCAGCACACCGCCGCTCAACGAATGTATCATAATATATACTCCTACCGATTTTTGTCCGGACAAAACCGACCGGCATTATATTATACCGGAATTATATTATATAATTATATAATAAGAAAAGGGAAAACAGCGTCGGCACAGACCTTCGCGGTTCTCCCTTAAATTTTTGCATTGTTTTCCGCGTCCGCCTGTCAGACGGTTCGCTTTTCAACAAGTTCTTCGACAAATCGAATTATGCTTCGGGCTTATCGTTTCCCTCGTCTTTCTTATCCTTCTTCTTCGTGAATTTAGCGAAGAAGTTGGGTTTTGCAGCCTTTTCGGGAGCGTTTGCCGCTTCGGCTTCTCTTTCCGCTCTTCTCTGAAGTTCGACAACCGGAACGTAAGCGGGCTGACCCTCGCCTTTAAGAATGGTAAGTTCGGTTTCTTTGTCGAAGAGGTGGCTGTGCATAATGTCGATAGCAAGTTCTATAACCTGATCTCTCTCGGTCTTGGATCTCGAATCAACCTTAGCAGTCAACTGCGTGCCTGCATCCACAAGGCTCTTCACGTTGTCGTCCGAATTGGCGGCGTCGTTAACGAATACGCAGTAAAGCAAAGTTTCCGCGCCGAGTTTTTCGACAACGTCGACCTTGACGTCGATAACGGTTTCCTTGCTGTTGGAGATGAAGTTTTCTTCATCGTGGAAATCTTCCGGACGAACGCCGAATACGACGGGCTTGCCGGTGTTGATATATTTAGCGGGTTCTTCGATCGTGTCGGACTTAGCCTTGGGAAGAGCGACTTTGTTGCCTGAAAATTCCACATAAACGGTCTTTCCGTCGGAAGTGAGAACGGCGTCGAAGAAGTTCATCTGCGGAGTGCCGATAAAGCCTGCAACGAAAAGGTTTGCCGGATAATCGTAAAGTTTCTGCGGAGCGTCAACCTGCTGAATGTATCCGTCTTTCATAACGACTATTCTCGTTCCCATCGTCATTGCTTCGATCTGATCGTGAGTAACGTAAATGAAGGTGGTTGCAAGCCTGTGGTGAAGTTTGGTTATTTCGGTTCTCATCTGAGCGCGAAGTTTCGCGTCGAGGTTGGAAAGGGGTTCGTCGAGAAGGAATACCTTCGGTTCACGAACGATTGCTCTTCCGAGCGCGACTCTCTGTCTCTGACCGCCGGAAAGAGCCTTGGGCTTTCTCTGGAGATAACTCTCAAGACCGAGAATTCTCGCCGCGCCTCTGACCTTTTCGTCGATTTCTTCCTTCGGCTTTTTACGGAGTTTGAGACCGAACGCCATATTGTCGTACACGGTCATGTGCGGATAAAGAGCGTAGTTCTGGAAAACCATCGCTATGTCTCTGTCCTTGGGTTGAACGTTGTTCATAAGTTTACCGTCGATGTAAAGTTCGCCGTCGGAAATCTCTTCAAGACCGGCTATCATACGGAGCGTGGTCGACTTTCCGCAGCCGGAAGGACCTACGAACACGATGAATTCCTTATCTTCGATGTCCAGACTGAAATCCGTTACGGCAACTACGCCCGAGGGATAAACTTTGTAAATGTCTTTCAGATTAAGACTTGCCATTTTTTCCTCCTGAATCTTTCGGTTTTAACCGTTTCTATAATTTATTATATCTTATTTCACAATATTCTACAATAGCATTTATCACAAATTTTGCCCCGGTCTTTTTATCATTTTTGTACATTGTGACGAAAAACCCTTGTCTTTTCATATAATTGTTGGTATAATGTTTTAAAAAACACCCGTTTCGGAGCCTTTATGGACATAAACAAACTTGCGCCCGTCGGCGCGATAGATAAAAAACACCTGCTTTCCCTTTCCAATTACACGGAGGAGGAAATTTACGAAATCCTGCTCAAAGCCAGAGAAATTTCGCTCAAACTGACCGTAGGCGAGAAAATTCCGCATCTCAGAAACAGATACGCTCTTCTCATCACTAAACGCTCGTTTTCCCGCTCGCGCGTCGCTTTCGAAGTGGCTGTTTCCGCGCTTCAAGGGTCGGCAATAGTTTCCACGCTCCACGGCAGCGAACTCGAAAATCTCATCAACGACAAACTTTCGCTCGAAGCCCTCGCGGGGTACGGAATGGACGCCATCGTGGTGCAGACTTCCGAACTCGGCGACGCAGAACTCATCGAAAAGTCGGTCAATATTCCGATAATCAACGCGAATCCGAAATGCGGCCCTTGCGAGGCTCTTTCCGCACTTTACACCGTCTGGCAGGAAAAAGGCAAACTTTCCGGCTTGAAAATCTCGTTCGTCGGCGACAGTTCGGCGTTTGCAGATTCTTTTGTTTACGGTTTCGTCAACTGCGGGTTCGACGTGACTTTCGTTTGCCCCGAAGAACTTGCGCCCTCCGAAAAGGTATACGGTTATTGCAGGCAATTCGGCGACGTGAAAGTCTCATCGAATATTGCCGAAGGCATAAAAAACGCCGACGTGGTTTTCGTTTCCGACGACGGATTGTCGCCCGATTTCGACATCGACCTCGACATGCTCTCGGCTTATGCGCCGAACGCGACGGTGTTGCACACGCTCCCCGTTTCTCCCGACGGAAATCTTAAAGCCGACGTGACGGCTTCTCCGAATTTCGCAGGACTTAAAGAAGCGCGCAATCTTCCGCTCATAGAGATGGCTGTTTTGTCGCTTCTCGTAGGAAAAACCGCTCTATAAGTCGATTAACAATATATTTTTAAAAGCAACGCCGAATTTAAGCGTTGCTTTTTTTGTTTGTTTTATTAATTTTCGCGCGTTGGTTATTCGGAAATACCCACCGCCGACACGGATAGCAAATCTTGCATATCGACGATTTTTCCGCCATAGAAAATCAGTTTCCGCTCCATGCGGTCGATCTTCTTCACGTTGCCGATATATTCTTCGACGCGCCCGCCCGACTTCGCTTTGTCGCGGACGAAATATTCCACGGCGACCGTAAGCCCGTCCGTAAGTTCCTCTGCGCCTGCCCCGCCGGCTCTGTTTTTCAAAATCCTTCTTTCTATACCGATCAAAACCTCGTCTATTTTCTCGATATCGCCGTCGCCGAGTTCGATTTTTTCGTAAGTTTTTCTATTGCTTTCTTTGATCTCCTCGCCGAACTTCGTCAGCGCGGCGAAGGGCGCAAACTGAGCGGCGCGGTCGTTCGCGGTCATTTTGGGTCGCCGCGATTCGGGGCGGCTCAAACCGATTATGTCGTCGTATTTTCCCGTCACGCCTTATGCCCTCCGATCTGGTCGTTTCTTTGTTTTCCGGTCGCCCCGGACTCGTAATTCATACCCTTCAGAACGGCGTTTTTGCCGTATTTTTTTCTGATTTCCAAAACGGCTTCCTGCCGCTTTCTTTCCTTTTTCATCTCCTCGCTGCGGTTTTTCGTCTCTTTCTCGTCGTCGAAAAACGACATTTGCGAAACGGAAGCCTCTTCCGCGACGCGGCGTTCGTCGACCGTGTGCGAAGCACACAGATTGAGCCTTCTCACAAGCAATTTTTCATCCGCAATGCGAACGAAAAGTTTGTCGAACTGCTCCACGAGATCCTTCGTCGAGGACGTGAAACCGTCGAGATTCTGCGAGCCGTGAGCCTCCTTAGGCACTTTCCTGCCGTAACGGTCGATTTTAATTTCTCCGTTATACGCGCCGACACCTCCCGAACCGCTCAAATTTTCCACGTCATAGCCGACGCTTAAGACGATCTGATCGGTGACGAGCCTTTTTTCGACCATATCCATCGACAGGAAATCCGCCATTTCCTTGACGATGAGCCGAGCCTTTTCGAAAGTATACGGCTCCTGCAACACCTGTCCCGATGAGAGACTGCTGCTCTCGGGTCTGTACGCCTTTACGTCCTTTACGGTGCAAGGCTCAACGCCCCAGGCGTGGTCGATGAGAAGTTCGGCGTTTATTCCGAACAGTTTGAAAAGCAACTCCTCGTTATAATAATCGGACGGCTTGCCGAGCGAACACCGCGCGACATCGCCCATGGTGTGAATCCCCTGCCCGGCGAGTTTTTTCGCATAGCCGGGACCTACCCGCCAGAAATCGGTTATCGGCTTATGCTCCCACAGTTTTTCGCGGTAAGCCCTCTCGTTGAGTTCGGCGATTCTCACGCCGTTTTCATCCGCTTTAATCTTCTTCGCCTCGACGTCCATCGCGATTTTCGCGAGGTATAAATTCGTTCCTATCCCCGCCGTGGCGGTTATGCCCGTTTCGCCGAGAATGTCCTTAACCATGGTCATCACGAGTTCGCGGGCGGTTTGTTTGTAAATTTTCAGGTAATCGGTGAGGTCGATGAACACTTCGTCTATCGAATAGACGATAACGTCGTCCTCGGAGACGTATTTTTTGTATATTTCGTAAATTTTGCGGCTCGTTTGTACGTACTTCGCCATTCTCGGCTGAGCGATAATGAAACCGACTTCTTTCGTCGGGTCGTTTTTAAGTTCTTCGTCGACGAAAGACTTGCCGTTAAACTTCCCGCCCGGCGCGTTTTTAAGCCTTTCTCTGTTGACCTCGCGAACACGCTGAACCACTTCGAAAAGCCTTGCTCTGCCCGAAATGCCGTAAGATTTGAGCGACGGCGAAACGGCAAGGCATATCGTTTTTTCCGTTCTCGATTTGTCCGCGACAACAAGATTTACGCCGAGCGGATCAAGCCCTCTCTCCACGCATTCGACCGAAGCGAAGAACGACTTGAGGTCGATCGCGGCGTATATTCTGTTTTTCTTTTCCGCCATACCAACCTCTCTTTACGCATATTTACCACATAAATAACACCATATAAGTCGATTATCGGACATTTTTGCATTTGATTAAAAAATCGCTTTTTCAATAACTCCGCCGCCGAGACACTTCTCGTCGTCGTATAAAACACAGAACTGCCCTTCGGTTATCGCGCGCTGTTTCTCGTCGAAATCGACGAAGATCTTATCGCTTCCGACGCGCACCGTAACGCTCTGTTCTTCCTGACGATAACGGAATTTTGCCTTGCACCTGAACTCTTTTTGTGCAGGCGCAAACGGAATCCAGTTGCAGGAATTCATATAAAGTCCTTTGGAATAAAGCCTGTCCTCCGCTCCGTGAGCGACGTATAAAACGTTGTTTTTTAAATCCTTTTCGACGACGAACCATCTGCCCGCGTCGCCCGCCTGACCGCCTATGTCGAGTCCCCTGCGCTGACCTATCGTGTAATACATAAGCCCGCAATGCTCGCCGAGCGTTCTGCCGTCGTAAGTTTTTATCTCGCCTTTTTTTGCCGGAATGTAATTCATCAGAAACTTTCTGAAATTGCGCTCCCCGATAAAGCAAATGCCCGTGCTGTCCTTTTTTTCGGCGGTGGCGAGTCCGTTTTCTTCGGCGATGCGCCTCACTTCCGGCTTCGGCAGATCCTGAAGTGGAAAAAGCACGTCCGACAACTGGCTTTGCGAAAGTTGATTCAGAAAGTAAGTCTGATCCTTGTTCTGGTCCTTCGCTTTAAGCAGATAATGTACTCCGTTTTCGTGGCGTATTCCGCAATAATGCCCCGTCGCTATATAGTCTGCGCCGAGTTGCATGGCATATTCCTTGAACGGACCGAATTTTATTTCGCGGTTACACAAAACGTCCGGGTTGGGGGTTCTGCCGCGCTTATATTCGTCGAGAAAATAGGAAAAAACTCTGTCCATATATTCCTTTGCGAAATTCACTCCGTAATAAGGAATGTCGAGTTTTGCGCAAACCCTCCTGACGTCCGCGTAATCGTCGTCCGCCGAGCAACAACCGTCAACGTCGTCGCCTTCCCAGTTTTTCATAAACAAACCCACAACGTTATAGCCCTGCTCTTTTAAAAGCAGGGCTGCTACAGAACTATCGACTCCGCCGCTCATACCGACGACAACCGTTTTCGACATATCTTTTCTCCGAAGCCGCGCAATCGATACGTAAAGGTATTTCAGCCGGCAAAAATAGTGTTTTATCTGAATTTTGCGAGAATTTCGTTCTTTTTGGCGAAGAAATCCGCAGTTTCTTTCTCTTTTAATTCTTTATATTCGTTATGTATTTCTTCTAAAATCGCGTTGAATTTCTCATAATCGCCGTCGACAGCGTATTTTTTGAGTTTATCTTTCGTTTCGCCGATCGACCATTTGCGTTTCGGCAGACTCCCCGCTTCTTTAAGCACTTTACCCGTCGTTTTGCGGTATCCCGACAACTTGCAGATAGTGATGAAATTCGTTATTCCGACCATTATCAGAACGGCGGCGACAACCACCGCCACGCCGATCATGAATTTGGCGACGTATTCGGGAAGCCCGAGACCGAAATTGTCGTTTAACACGCCGAGAACGGCAATCGCAAGCCCGATAACGAGAAAAATTACCACGAGTTTGATGTTTTTCTTCATTTCCTTTATCGTGCGGAACCAAAAACAGGATATCGCGCAGACAAAGAAGAAGGGCGAGAAATTGCCGATTACAAACAACGCGAACAAACGCAGATTGAATTTTTCTGCCGTGAAATAACCGATCAATTCCTTATATCTGAAAACGAAAGGCAGAATGGCTATTATTATAAACACGATAATGTTTTTCAGCGCGAACACGCTCGTCGGATAGATATAAAATTCATCCATCGACACGGGCAGTTCCACGTTTTCCACTCCTTCGGGCGGAGCGGAGTTTTTCCAGTCCTCCACGGCGCATTCCGGACGGATCGCGAGAATAACGCTCCTCGCGGTCAAGCACCCGATTATAAGCACAAACGTCGCTATCGCGAACGCGATAATGAGTTTGGGACACGCACCCGCTTCTAAAACGATGAGGTCTTCCATCGGGAATTCTTCTTCCGTCGGCAATTTTATACCCGGCGCTTTGTTTTTTACAACTACTCCGATGACTATAAAAGCCGCCGCAATTATCGCTTCGACAATATAAACAACGTAAACGTATGGTATTCTCTTCTCTCCCGAATATATGGCTTTCGTTTTTGTTTTTCCCGAAAGCGCAACGAACAAAAACGCTATCGCCGCTACAAGCGTTACCCCCGCGACCGCAATCAACGCTATCATCAGTCCTTTAACGTCGGGACAATCTCTTATCATAGCGTAAACGTTCCCTATGCTTTCCGCGGGGATTTTTTCACCCAATATTTCAAACGCGGGCGTACCTGCCACCGACGCGTTGAAAAACGCGAAAAGCAAAGCCGCAAAAACGGCGAAAATTATTGCCGGCAGATAATATAACGCCGAATAGACGTTCACGATAAAACTCTTTTTGCCGTAAGATCCGCAGGAAGCGTAAGGCGCGCCGGCTCCCGCATAAACGCTTTTAGCGTTATCGACGTTGTTTTCCTTGTTTACTCCGTCAGCATTGTCAGTGCAGTTAGCATGGTTGGCGTTGTTGACGTCGGTACCGCGCTTATTCGCGTTCGGTTTGTTTCCGTAAGATTCCGACGCGCCGTGATTTGCGTTTGCAGACCGATTATAATCAGCGCCGTGATTTACGCTTATAGTCCGATTATAATCAGCGTCGTGATTTACGCTTATAGACCGATTATAATCAGCGCCGTGATTTACGCTTATAGGTCGGTTATGAACCGCGCCGTCGAATTTATGTCCGCACGTGGGGCAGAACAATTCGCCCTCGCCTCTTGAACGGCCGCATTCGGGGCATTTCGTCTCTCTTGTTTCCCGTATCGCAGCCGTGCCGCAATAAGGGCAAAAATTACCCTCGAATTCTCTTCCGCAATTACTGCAAAACATACCTTCTCTCCCCTCAAATTAAAATTGTATTAATTTAATTTATAATATATACGTAATTATTATATCATTTTATACATAATAAGTCAATCAAAAGCAAATAATGCCGGAATTCACAGCCACCGGTGAACCGACGGTTATAAATTGCCGTCACATCGGCGCGATTTTTGCCCATAAATTTTATAATAAAACACAAAAAAGTCGGTCTATAAGTCGATTATTTTGCATTTTTGCCTGTCATCGCGTTTGAGCGAAGATCTGAACCGAATCAAAGCGTCCCACACGGAAGAACAGCCCTTGCCGCACTGCCATTCAAATTTTTGTTCGGTCATCGTGAAATCTTTCAGATAATCCCATTTTTAAGCCAGCGGTCGATAAATTCTTTATTGCCGGAATTAAGATGACCGTTTTGCGCAATCCATTACCTATACCTCACTTCGAGATATCAGGACGAAATCACCTTGACCAAGTTATCCGAAATATTTTATCTCAACAAATATTATATTTCGCATGCATTCAAAGCAAAATACGGAAAATCGATAATCTCCGAACTCATAGAAATCCGATGCAACGAAGCCGAACACCTGCTGAAATCGACCAATCTTTCGATCGTAGACGTAGCCGTTGCGGTGGGATTTAATTCCGTGGCGCATTTTTCCAACACATATAAAAAGATTAAGGGCGAAACGCCCGAACAAACCAAAAAGTTTTCCCGAAAAATTTAACGACCGTAAATTTCGTTCGTAATTGCCGGCAAAAGTCAGCCTATAAGTCGTTTAAACGGCATTTTACTTAGCCACAGGTGATTGCGTTCGAACTCGGTCTTGCATTGTGTTTTTGACTAATACGTCGTTGCGTTCGCGTGTTATACGTACAGTATTAGCGCGCTCACGCTCCTTGTCTTAGCCTAAAAACGCAAGGCAAGACTTGCCGACAACCAAAACGCCGATATTTTTGATGATTTTTGGCAAAGACGAACGCAGATGTACTTGCCGTACTTCAAGCGAGAATTTGACAAAAAGCGCATAAATTGCGGCGTTTTGGCGGGTTCGAACGCAATCGCCTGTGGCTAAGTAAAATGCCGTTTAAACGACTTATAGGCTGACTTTTGCTGGCAATTACGAACAAAATTTACGGTCGTTAAATTTTTCGGGAAAAATTTGAATGGCAGTGCGGCAAGGACTGTTCTTCCGTGTGGGGCGCTTTGATTCGGTTCAGATCTTCGCTCAAACGCGATGACAGGTAAAAATGCAAAATAATCGACTTATAG
>JALETB010000098.1 GCA_022781715.1 Clostridiales bacterium
CTGGGCGGACAGCGATTTTTATGAGAGCGAAATCGGCAGCGCGGGCATGATGCGCGCTTTTATGGCGCGGCGGTGCGATAAATACTTCACTCTGCGCAAAAAAATTCGTCGGTTTTTAGATATGTCGCTCAAAACCTATAACGTCCCGGAAGCGCTGCGGGAAGAGGCTGCCGGGTTCGTGTAAACGATGAATCCGGAACAAACAACGAAAGACGTTCTGGAAAAACTCTTCGCATCACCGGAAATAACCTTTGGGTTTCAATTTAGTTTCAACGAGAAAAAGGAGGACTAGTCGTGACTAGAAAAACAAACGCATTTTAATCGTGATTTTAATGTCGGTACTCTGCTCCGCGTTTGCACTTATGGCGGCATGTCATGGCGGCAAAACATCCGAATCTGACAAACCGGGCGAAAGCGCAAAGAGCGAGTATCGGCGTTATTTTTACAAAGACAACGTGAAACCGGTCGATAACCGGACGGACAGCGGCGAATACTACTGGTACAGAGACGTTGAATATAACGGTAAAAAATATTGCGGACTTTGCATTATCAAAAGGCGTGACGGCGGCGGTTATATCCAGGAACAAGCCGGTTACGTTCCGTTGTACCTCGACGCAGGAAAGAACAAAGAGTTTAAATTTTACTGGTTTAATTATGATCCTATAAAATGGAGCGTGGTTGACGAAGAAAACGGCGAGGCATTCCTCGTTTGCAAAACAAAATTGCAAACAATGAAATTCAGACACGACACGTGGGCGCAGAGTACGATAAGAGAGTACCTTAACGATAAAATTTACAACGTTATTTTTAACGACGCGCAAAAAGCAATAGTTCTTCAATCAACCGTTGTCAACGATATCGAAACCATGGGCGGTTATGGCGTCGGGCATGAAGATTTCACAACTTATGCGACGGATGATTATCTCTTCTTGCTGAGTTATGCGGAGTTTGAATTATATAAGAGTAAATTTATAGGAAGCATAGGCACAAGCAGTTATTGCGTGGCAACGTTAAGTAAAGGATATACATGGATGCGCTCGCACTGCAAGTATCAACAACAAAGCGACAACAGAATTTTGGCATTCGACGGCTCGGGCGAAATTCCGGGCAAGAACCCTGAATACAGCGAATGGGACACATCCTTCCCGCAATGCGCGTCTCGCTGACGTAATACCGGCAAAATCAAACGGCGCAAAATACAATAAATACGCCCCGCAAATTGTCGCTTTCATCAATTTGCGGGGCTTTTTGTAGTTATTTTTCTCTTTAAAAATTTTGCGAGGATATCCTCCCCGCATTTTATTATATGTCATCGAAAGAAGAATTTGCTCAACGCATCAAACTCCTGCATTCATATCGCGTCTTTTTGCGAGCCCGTGGGATTGGCAATACTGTAACCGACGTTGACAAGATGATCTGCAACGCGTTCAAGCCCCGATATAAGCGACGAATAATAAGGGCTGCACTCCACACTGCACTGCCCTTCCGCAAGACGTGTGAAATGCTCCGAAGTGAGTTTTCTTTTGAGTCCGTCGACTTCGTTTTCAAGTTCCGAAAGTTTCGTCAGGCGGGTTTTATCTCCGGTTTCGAAAGCATCTCTCGAAATGGTAAACATTTCGGTTACTTTATTGTACATTACACGCATTTTTTCCTGAGCCTGTCCTGAGAAAGAAAGTTTCTTTCTGTTCATATCTTCCACAATACCGAAGAAGTTTTCCGCGTGGTCGCCTATCCTTTCAAGGTCGTTCAGAACGTGGAAATACGAGCCGATAACGGTTTCGTCGCTTTGCTCAACGTCTACCGACAACTTAATCAGAAAGTCGGTCAGCGCGGTGTTCGTGAAGTCGATTATATCCTCGTTTTTATGAATTTCCTCGCCGTCGTCCGTACTTTTCGTCTCTTCGGCGTAAAACGACAATCCGATATTCTTTTCCACAAGCCCCATCATATATTCGATTTCTTTTTTAACTTGCATTAATGCGACAGGGGGCATCGAAAGCAAACGATCGTCGACGTATTTAAGCGCAAACGTTTCCTTTTGTTCTGTTTTATCTTTAATAACAAAACGGGAAAAAGCCACTAATTGTTTTACAAACGGAAGAAGCAGGCACGTGGTGGTTACGTTGAATATTACGTGAAATGCAGATATGCGCATCTGAAGAGCCATCGCGCCGCTTCCCGGCAACGTCACCGTCAGCAGGTCTACGACGGACCGGCGGAACATCCAGATTATTATAGTAAATAATACCGTTCCTATCACGTTAAACGTGAAATGAATGAGCGCAACCCTTTTCGAGTTTGCGTTCGCGCCGATTGAGGCAAGCAAAGCGGTTACGCAAGTACCGATATTTGCTCCGAGAACGATAAACAACGCAAGATCCAAAGGCAAAACGCTGTTTCCGACCATCGTTATTACGACGCCCGTCGCAGCAGAAGAACTCTGCATCAACGCGGTAAATATCATACCGACAACAATAAGAAGCAACGGAAAATCGATTACGCCGAATATACGTCTGAACAAATCCTTAACGAGCGGGTTTCCGAAAGCCTGCTCGCTACTCATTACATTAAGCCCGACGAAAATCAGCCCCAACCCGCAGAAAAGACTGCCCGCGATTTTAACTTTTTCCTTCTTCGTAAAACCCATCAGCACGCCGACAAACGCAAGAAGATACATAACCATATTGAAATAATCGTTTTTAAGCGCGACAAGAACCCCCGTCACCGTCGTACCGATATTTGCGCCCATGATTATGGGGGTTGCCTGCATAAGCGTCATAACGCCCGCGTTGACAAGTCCGATAACCATAACCGAAGTCGCGGACGAACTCTGAATGATCGCCGTAACGCCCGCGCCTATTCCTACGCCCGAAAAACGGTTGTTGCTTATCTTTTCAAGCAACCTTTTCATTCCGTTTCCCGCGCACTTTTCCAAAGCGTCGCCCATAAAATTCATTCCGACGATGAACACGCCGACGCCTGCAAGCAGCCAAATTAAACTTTGAATCAATTGCAAAATTTCCTGCACTGTCATAATGTTTATCTCCTGTAAATCAACGAAAATCGGTTTTGCAGTCCTTATTTATAGAACCGATTGTAACTTTGCGTGAAAACATCAAATTATTTTCAATATAACAAAAATCAAAGAATAATACAACCGCAAAAATACCGTTAACGCCTATTTGCCGAAAATTTACAGTCGCTTTACAAAAACTTTACATTTCGTAAATATGGGATGTTGCATATTGATTTACATGTAAATAAACGTAAAAATGGATATTATCCAGATTTTTACAAAATGAAAACCCGAACCGAATACTATCGTACTCAATTCGGGTTTTATTAATCACAAAGGGCATTACGTACGCAAACTTCTCCCTGTCAAGTATTTTAATTAAAATTTACAAGATTCTTCAATAATATTTGCGATTTATGCATTTTTCACAAGAATAAGTTCTAAGATGCATTTTATTTTTGCCACAAACCGGATCCGCCCAAAACTTATTATATAAAGTATTATCAACTTATTGTCTTTTCCTCTTTAATACTGATTTCGCGTAATAACGAAAGTCTTTATCACGAACAATTAAACAAAATATCGGTACTATTGATAATCCTACGGCAATGCACCCATTTACCAAAAGTTCAACTAATTTATTATCAAAATGAACCATACAGAAATTCAAAACAACTAAAACTATCACAAAACTAATCATATATAAATAATTGCGTAGATAGTATTTCTTTGCTGAAATCTGAAAAGCATATTTGTGCAAAACATGCGGCTCAACTATATGACAAATTGTTAAGTTAGTAATTATCGTAGCAACAATAACACCGACTACCGCCAAATCGTCATTAAAGACCTTTTGAAAAAACAATACGAACAGAATTGATAACACTAAATTTGATAACCCCTCAAAAATAGGCTTCCAACGGTCATAATAAAATATTCCCGAAGCGTCCTTAAACAATAGAGTTGCTTGCCTCATAAACTGTATAAAATAATTGACTGTAATAACAAATGAAATAGATTTTTCAACCTCTAACCCTGCACCGAAAAACAAAACAATCAAGTCGTCTATTGTTCCGTAATACCCAAGGAAAAAGATACAACCCAAAGCAAAATTCAGCGCATAAAAAAAGTTATAGTACTTCTTAAAATCTTCTCTATCTTTTATAAATAATCGCCCTATTGTAGCCGTCAACGGCGTAAAAAATAAAGTAATTGTTCCCGTCATCGCCGTCATAATTGTTATATAATTTGAATACTTACCAAGTATTGTTACGCCTATAAATGCCGATATAATGATACTATCTATAGTGTTAACCAAAACGCCGCCTATACGGTGCATAAACATTGCTTTTACGTTTTTTACGATTTCATTTTTTGTATCACCATCGATAGACTTGCTTGTACTCTCAAAAACAGACGGATATCTTTTCTTTACTACAATGCTACTTAACACCCACTGCACCAAAGCAGCCACTATCCTACAAACCAAATACCATATGAATGATTTTGTAATAAATAGTACGACTATTTGTAAGACATACTGTAGCAACTGTCCGCATGAAGTAATCGTTGTGGAAACATAGTTGTCTTCATAAGCATTCATCAATGATGTTTGCGCACTAAAGAAATATGTAATCACAACCGAAAGCAACATTATGCCGAATGTCAGATACAAGTTAACGTCTATATCGGCATAGCCCTTTGCAAGATATGGCAGAAACGGCATCAAGGCAAAACCGGCGATAACTATAATTCCGCCAATAACTAAGTAAATTTTCTTGAAAAGTTTATATAAAGATAATACTTTTCCTGTATCGCCCGTGACTATAGGTTTGTACATACAATATATTATTGCATTACCAATACCAAGTTCGACAACGGATAACATACCTATAATACTTAAATACAGCGCATTTAAGCCGTTAACATCATTGCCTATAAAGCGAATGAGATATCGCCTAACAAGCAAATTTCCCACTAATAATGCAACTTTAAAGAAAATAGATACGGCGACATTTAATATACTACGTTTTTTACTCATAAAAATAAGCCCTACGCTTATAGTCTAATT
>JALETB010000111.1 GCA_022781715.1 Clostridiales bacterium
AAGATAAGCGGGAACGTGAAGATTTATTTCCACGTTTTCATAGAGTTCAATAACGCCGGCATTCGACTCATCAAACACGAAAACCTCGGCTATAAGTCGATTATCCGCATATATTTTAACAATCGCGTCATCGATGTCGAGCGCGTAACGCTCGGTTTTTATCGCGCCGAAATCCAGCTCGATATCCCTCGCAGTGATTTTCGACGGATAGGGTTTACCCATAAATATATCTTCGAAAAGCCTGCCGCGTTCCTTCCAATCATCGTCTTTTCCGCTCAGCGAGAGTCTGACGAGATTCTGAAATATACACTGAAAAACGCTCGTTTAAAAGCGTTTTTTATTGTTTTACGCCATTTATTGCTTATCTGTTTCGCGGCGGCCGCTCGGCCGAAAACGCGCTTTCCGGTTTTTGCACAAAAAAACGGAGAGAATTCTGTCCCTCCGTTTTTTAGCCGAGAGAGACTCGAACCCCTCTCGGCTATCCACAGGTGATTACGTCCGAACACGGTCACCAAACAATATTCAAATCAACTTAAGAATATCCGTTATGGCGTTTATCGGATAATCGGTTTTTGCGTAAATCGCCGCGCCGCCGATGCCTATCGCCTTGAACCCGCCGGCCTTTGCCGCATCTATCCCGGCGAGTGAATCTTCCACCACGAAACATTCCTTTGCGGGGAGAGAAAGCATTTCGGCGGCTTTTTCGAACACCTCGGGGTCGGGCTTGCTTTTTGTTATATTGTTTCCGTCGGAGACCGCGTCGAAATAACCGTCGTAACCGATTTTGCTCAGAATCACGGGCGTGTTTCTGCTCGAACTGCCGATGGCTAAAAGGTAGCCTTTTTCTTTCAGTTTTTCCAGCGTTTCGGTTACGCCCGCAAGCCTGTCCGCAGGGGTGAGATTTTTCAATAAGTCCCTGTATAAGTCGTTTTTCTCGGTTGCAAGGGCTAATTTCTCTTCTTCCGTATACTGTTTTTCCGCCCTTTCGAGAATGATTTCGAGGCTATCCATACGGCTCACTCCGCGCAGCCTGTCGTTGATTTTTTCATCAAAATAAATGCCTTCTTTGTCGGCGATTTTTTTCCACGCCTGATAGTGATATTTATCCGTCGAAACCAGAACTCCGTCCAGATCGAAAATAAACGCTTTCATAATTACCTCTCGTTGATCTTGTTTGTTTTGGTCGGGCGGCTCGGGGTTTTATCCCTATTTCACCCGCCGGAATTGAAAAATTAAAGATTTTATAGGCTCCGCCGAAAGGCAGAGCCTTTGCTTTGTTTCACGTTTAACGCCGATAAGTGCCGCTATAACACGTTTAAGCGCATATTTTGCGATTAATCGTCGCGCTTTTTACGTTTGATTATAACTGCCGCTACCGCGCCGAGCGCAGCCGTGACGCCCGCTCCGCCCGCGGACGACGAGCAGCCGCCGTTTCCTGTTTCGCCAACGTCCTTTATTTCGGGCTTTTCGCCTTCGAACACGGGAGCGGTCTGAGCCTTTTTAACGAGTTTCTTCTCTGCCTTTGCAAGGTTTTCGGCCTGAGCCTTCAACCCCGCGAAAGTTTTGAGACTTTGCTCTTTATATTCCTTCGCTTCGTTTAAAACCGCTTCGAAATCCGTATAGGAATAGTCTGTGTAATCGTCTTTTTTCAATGCCGCGGCTCTCGCTATCGCGGCGTCGAGTTCATCGGTGTCGCCCGCGTAGACAAGGTTTGTATAAATCGCGTCGAAAAGTTGGAAACTGCCCACGTTAACGTCCGACTGAACGAGGAACTGATTGTTTAAAATACTGTTCATTGCGTCGATTTTCAGTTGAAGATATTCCCAACTCTCCGCCGTATATTCGTTTTCGTTGAGAGAAGCCGCGATTTTTAACAGATTTCTCGGAACGGAGTCGTCTATCGCGGAGCGGATGAACACCGTAGCGTACGCTTTTACGTTATAAACGTTGGAAATGCCGGCGGCCTTGAGATCGCTTGCGGAAAGAGTTCCGACGAAATCGAAGTTGCCCGTTCTGGTTCTGTCGTAACCGTCCGCCTTCCATTCAACGCCCACGGTGTGCTTTTTGCCGTTGGTGTCGGTTATTCCAACCGTCGAACCCAAAGCCTTTATAACGTCTTTTTCCGCAACGTATCTTTCCACGGCGAGTTTGACGTCGTCCGCAACGGAAACCGCCGCGCCCTTTGCCGGGAACGCGAAACTTTCGTCGATCTCGGTTATGCCGAGTTTCGTTACGGTTATCGGCAACAAGCCGCTGTGAAGAGATATATACCCCTCTCTGCCGACGAATCCGGGATTATAAACGTTCATGACGGGTCTGCCGTTGATCGCGACGGAAATAGTACCTTCGTAAACGACGACCTTCATATCAAACGTGCCGTTAACGCTCCAGCCGACTATGTTTGCGTCGAGCGGGCCGACTTCTTTGCCGCCGTCCCACAAAAGCACGCGGCCTTTAGGCTCGACGCCGACCGAGAGTCCTACGCCGCCGCCCTGACCCTGAGTTACTTCCTTGTTTTTTCTGAAAATAGTGAAGCCCGCATAACCCCACGCGCCGGGGTCAAGAACTTCAAGCCTCATCGTGACGTCGATCATGAAGTTCTTATAGGTTTTTGCGTTATAAGAATACGCCTTATTCCAATTACCGTTCTGTGTATACGGAGTTTCTTCCTTTATCGTCTTTCCGTCGTTGCTGAAATTGCCGCCCGCGATCGACGCCCAGTTTTCGGTGTCCGCGATAAGGTTTTCGCCCGCGTCGTAAGCCGTGTAAACCTGAAGCTCGGTGAACAGCGAACACTGTCCTTTGCCCTCACAGTTATTATACAGCATTACGTATCTCGCCTGAACGGGTTCGTCGAGTTTAACGGTAGTTCCCGAGTTCGGAACGTTCTGCATCGCACCCTCGTACCAGACGCGTGTAGCGTCGGAAAGATCTTCTTTCGTAGCCACTTTGAGTTCGGTGTCGCCGAACCACCAGTCATGCCAGAAGGAAACGACGAATTTATCCACGGTGAGAACTTCGCCGAGATCAAGCACCGCCCACGCCAACTCGCTCGTCTGTATAACGCTGTTGGACGGATCGAAAGAGCCGTCGGTTACGTGGCGGAGGTCTTTCGTCGCGCCGTTGAAGCCGCCATAATCCACTTCGTGCGACAAATCTTTGCTTAACAGTTTAACTATCTTGCCCGCCGCCGCGTTTCTGGAAGCGTTCGCGATGATGAGATCGATATCCAGAACCTCGCTCACGTCCGAACCTCTCACGCTCACCGCGCGCACGGTGTAAGTCTTCGTTTCGTCGTATTTACCTATCTCGATGAGCGTTCCGTCGTATTCCCTGGTGGTCGCACCGCCGATTTCGGGATAACTTCCGTCGGTGGTGTAATAAATCTTCGCGCCCTTGTCGCCCGTAGCAAGGCTTATCTTCTGCGGACCGACGTAAACGCCGCTTTTGTGCGAACTTTCGGGAACCTGAAGATCCTCGAAAATTTCAACGGGCGCGCCGTCCTCGCCTTCGAGTTTGAACACTTTCATTTCGCCAGGCTTGAACGAAGTCGTCATCGTTCCCGACGAAACGTCGAAAAGCACCTCTTCGGGTTGTTCGAGCGTTCTCAGATCGGCGGGATTGGGAAGATTATCGAACGTGTAATCCGTAGGCTTATAATATCTCATATTCTTAATGCCCGAAGACAGGTCGAACTCAAAGGTGTAATCCTTCGCTTCGCCGGAAAGGGATTTGTTGAACACGAGAAGATAAGGCTCGTTGGTGTCTTTGCTGTATGCGATGGAATAAACGAAAGAATCGCTTTCGTTCGCGGGCTGCATCAAAAATCCCGAAGGAAGACCTTCCGCGCCCGTGGGAACTTTCGCCGTGTGATAAGCGTGCTTGACGTCGATATTCGTCAGAACGTATCCGAGTTGGCGAACCTGCCAGTTGAGAATACTCATAGGCTCGTAAAGATCCGTTCTGTTACCCTTGGAATCGGTTACGAAATCGCGCATGCCTTCGCCGCCGTTCTCGGGCGAAACGTATTGCGGAGCAACCCAGCAGAAGTGGGAAATACTCTTCATTCCGTAAGCGAGAAGGGAATAAGTACTCCATCTCGCCATATCCGCGGTAGGTCTCGTCATTCCGTTCCAGGAACCCATCTGAGTGAAGCCGCCCGTGAAAAGTTTGCCGTTTTTATAAGCCACGTCGCGGATTACTTCGAGGTCGGAGAAATAAGTGGAACGCACGTCCTCCGTCTGGGTGAACGGATAATGATCGAAATAGAACATATCTTCGGGATATTTGCTTCCGTAAAGATTAGCCCATTTCGTTATGTAATCGCGGTAAGTTCCGCCGAGGTTACTCGCGCCCGCATAGGACGGATAAAGGTTTACGTAAGCCATACGCGACGGGTCTTTTTCTTTGAACGATTTGCAAAGATCCGCCAAAGCATCCATCTGCGCGGAACTCGGCTCGTCTTTAAGGTGATAACCTATGCAACGCGCGTAATCTTTAACTTTTCCGTAAGCGACTTCAAGATCCGTCGCATCGGAATTGTAATAGAAATAATACATATTAAGCGCCTGCGACAAATTTTCGAGATTATCCCAAAAAGTTTTATCCGCATTCACGTTGCCGCCCGAAATAGACGTCGGCAAGTCGATCATGTTCATTCCGGCGGCGGCGAGATCCCTCGTCTGATCCTCGTATGATTTTATACTCGTATCGTAATATTGTATCCATGCGCCGACGGTGAGTTCGTTTTTCCAGTCCTGCGAAGCCACGTAAGTCGTCTCCTCTCCGTCCGCTTTCGGGAAAACGGCGGAAGTTATCCCCGCCGCGCCCGAAGCGACCATAGACGCGGCAAGAGCCGCCACTATCCATTTTTTATACGTTTTCATCTTTTACCCTCTTCTTCATTATTATTGCGATAACCGCTATCGCCATAAGCGCAGCCAGAGCGGCTGCCGAAGTATCGAGCGCGCCCGAACAGCCTGAAGTCACGGCGTTGTCCGCCATCGCTTTTTCGAGCAGTTCTTTTGCCTCGGTTACCTGTTTTTCGGTTACTTCGCCCTCGAATCCCGCTATGCTCTTCGCGTAAGCAAGGGCTTTTTCAACGTTGTCCTTTTTGTCGCCCGTAAGGTCGGTAAGAGCCTCGGCTTTTGCGATAAGATCGTTTAAAAGCGTTTTGTCGCCGAGTTTTTCAAGCGCGTTATACGCGTCCTCGAGCGCTTTTGCCGCCGCGTCGACGTCGGCTTGCGAAACGTCGTTTGACGCTTTAACTTTTTCGGCTTCGTAAAGAGCCTTTTCGTATGCGGCGTAACTCACGGTCGTGTAAACTCCCGCTTCTTCGCCCGCGCAGTTGCCTATCGCCGCGTTGAGTTGCTTCTTGTCGCCTAAAGCCACGAGTTTGCCGAATTCTTCGTTGAGTTTCGCGGCGGTTGCGGCAATCTCTTCTTCGGTGATGAGGTCGTCCGCTTTGTCTATAACGGGTTTTTCTTCCTCGTAAACTTTCATAAGGGCGGCATAACTCGTCGCGGTGTAATCTTCCGCCTTGGCGTTTTTGATTTTAGTCGCGATATCGTCGAGCGGCTTTCTGTCCGCGATTTTAACAAGACCCGCGATTGCGGCGGCAAGTTTCGCTTCCGCTTCGTCCGCGGCGGACTGCGGCATATCTTTGATATATTCTTCGTCGAAGAACTTTTCGGCGTTATACATCGCGTCCATATAAGCGGCGTAAGTCGCTCTGTTGTATCCGTTCGTCGATTCCTCGCCGTAACCCTGCGCCTTTTTGGCGTCGTCGTAAGCGGTTTTCAGCGAAGCGGGGTTTGCTCTTTTCACGAGTTCGTCCGCGGCTTTCTGAAGTTCGGCGGCTATTTTGTCCACGTCCGCCTGATTAAGGTCGTCGTTTCCGCCTTCCGCAGCAGCGGCTTCCGCTATGAGTTTTTTCTCGGCAAAAGCGGCGAAAGAAGAAACAGTATACTTGTTCTCTTCTTCAACATTAAGCCCGTCTATAAGTCGTTTAAGTGCCGTTAAGTCGCCCTTATCGACGAGTGCCGCAACCGCTTTTTCAAGGTTATTTAAAGCCGCGTCGACCTCCGCCTGAGTTTTGTAGGCTTTGTCTAAAAGTTCCTTTGCCGCGGTTCTTGCCTCAACGAAGTTCGCCCTTGTGGAAACGGTGTAGTTTTCGCTCGCAAGATCCTTAACGCTATCGTAAAGTTCGGTGAGCGCGGTCGTGTTCAACGCCTTCACGGTTATTTTCACGTTCACCGCGGCGATGAGTCCGTAAACGTCTTTTTCGTCGGTTACGTTAAGCGTCGCGAAATATTCTCCCGCCTGCGCCTTATCGTAATCCGCCGCCGCCCACGCCGTTTCCACGGTTTTCGTCGAACCGTCGGAATAACCGAGTGTTATCGTCTGCGGAAGTCCGAGTCCGGCAAAATCCTTGCCTACGTAAACTTCGATATCCGCGACGTCTTCTACGGACGAAAGATACTGTTTATATTCGTAATCTTCCTCTCCGCCGCTGCCGCCGCCGTTCGGGTCTTCGCACGTCCACGCCTGAATTTCGGTACATATAAAATTCGCGTGGGCCTGATCCTGCGCAAGCGCTCTTATATATCTGCCTTTAATCGGCGCAAAGTTAAATTCGTAACCTTTATCGCCGGTATGTCCGTCGATCCATTGCTCGCTTGTTTTATCCGCCCAGGTTTCGTCAAGCGTGCCGACGTATGCCGAAAGCCCTGCCCAACCATTATCCGAACAGAAAATGGTCTGCACGCCCGTGGCGAACGTTTCGTCGTCCGAAAGTTGAACGGTTATCGCTCTGTTCACGTGGTCGTGCCAGCAGTTTAAAATAGCCTTGTTTATCCACACGCTTTCGCCCATATCAACCTGAATGAAAGCCGATTGACCGGATTCAGATCTTATTATCTGAATCGAGTTACTTGCGCCCATCACGCCGTCTACAACGCAGTCGAGGGTCTTTCCGCCGTTATGGTCGGAAACAGTCGCCTCCGAGCCGTCGGTATAATAAGCCTTCACGCTCTTGCCGAACGCCGCGTTTTTGGAGATAAACTGCTTTCTTCCCGCAAAAACGAAGTCCACAGGGCTGCCGTGTTTTCCATCCTTATAAGCGACTGCTCTCACCTTTGCCGTGCCGTTCACTTCGATTCCGTCGGCATAACGCAGCGAATCTTTCGTGGGGACGCTTCCGTCCGTAGTGTAATAAATTTCGCTGCCCTCTTCGGTGGCGTAAAGTTTCGCCGTGCCGTCCGTTACCTGCCCGGTCGTGTCGGTGTAAACGTAAGGAACGCCCGAAACCGCGAACATCTGGATTTCGCCGATCGTGGTGTAGCCCTTAGCCGTACCGTTACCCACGGTGTTGTCGGTAACTCTTATGTATCTCGCCTTAACGGGCTGGAAGTTGAACGTCGTTCCCGCGGATGGTTTGTTATAAAGCACGGATTTCACTTCCACCGACGGATCGGCGGTGTATTCGCTGCCCGGACGGTTGTCGTAAATCGTTACAGAATCGGCAAAGTCCTCGGTGAGCGAAAGTTCGATAACGAGGTTCTGCCCGCCCCAGTCGTGACAAAGGTCTACGAGAACTCTGTCTACGACGTAATCTGCGCCCGCGTCTATCGTGACGTAACCTATAACGCCCCTGCCGTCAACGGCGATCGTGGAAGTCGCGGTGGACGAGATGACTCCGTCGATAAAAGTCAACTTGCTATCGTTTCCGCCGTGCGGTCCGCCGATAAGCGACGCTTCGTTTCCCTCCGCGTCCGTAACCTTTACGGCGTCTTCCGAAAGCCCCCTGAGAACGTTAGTCCTCTCCGGCTTCGGCATTTCCGCCGCAGTCGCGACGGTAAGGCCCGCGGATAACGCAAGGCAGACCGTCAACAGTGCAATAAATATTTTTCTCATCATTTCTCCTTCCGGTTTTTATTCTGCGTTCGCCGCAACGAAAACCGCGGCGAATGCGTTAAACCGTATTTTATTTCTTTTTTTTGCGTATGAAAAGCGCAACCGCCGGAAGCACGGCGAAAAGCGCGCCGCATGTGGCGGAACCTTTGCAACCCCTGCTTGTTGCGCCGCTTTCCGAACCGTCCGCAGGTTTTTCGGGCGTCGATTCGGGTTCTCTTTCGAAAAGTTCGTCCTTATCCTTAACTTCTCCCGCCAGGCGCGACAACGCGTCGTCGGCGTCGGCCTCCGCAACGGGGTCGAAATCCTTCGCGGCGCCCTTTTCGGGTTCCGGCAAGGCTTTTATTCTGAAGTTTCTGTATTCCGAAAAATTGTTAACGCTGCAAAGCGAAACGTAACCGCTCTCGTAAAACTCCTCTTTGAGCGGGAGCGTAGCCCAGGGCTGATAGTCGACGCTCACTTTGAGTTCGTTGCCGACGACCTTTATCTGCATATTGTGCCACTCGCCGTCCTGATAGCCTTCCACGTCGCTGAATTCGTAAGGTCCGGACATAACCTGATCGCCCCAGAGAGTGATTTTTCCGCTCTGCTGAACGAAAACGCCCGCGCCGTCGTCGAGGTAATATTTTCCTTCCTCGATCTGACGAATGCCGATGACCGGCCAATATCCCGCCGAGCCTCTCTTGAAATCGACCGAAAGTTCGAAGTTGAGATAAGTCTCTTTGGTGAACGTAAGCACGGCAACCTGATTCGTTTCGTGTTTGCCGCTATTTGCGTCCTCTTTGACGTCGTTTATTCTCTTTAAAACCCCGTCTTCCATCGCCCAGTGGGAATCGACCGCGTTCACGTCCGTCGTTACGGCTTCGGCTTTTGCCGAACCGAGCGCGTTTTCGAGATACCAGGCGTGGAACGCGTTGTTCACCGAACCGGCGTCCTCGAATTTCTGAACGTACTGGTAATAATCGTCGTTTTTGTTCGCGTAATCGTTATCGTCGGCTCTGGCAACGGTTTTCACCACCCCTGCCGCCCCCGCGAACGTTATCGTTACAGCCGCAAGCATTGCGGCAAAAACACCTTTTTTCATTTAACCTCCTGTGTCGGCGTACATAAAGACGCGTAAACCGTTTTCCCGATTTCGTTTAAAATAACCGTTTCGTCGCCCGACGTAATCGTTATCGACTCGCCCGACAGAAGCGTGTAGCCGATTTTATCGTTTTTCGCTTCAACGCCGAAAACGGAACCGCGGAAAGTAATTTTGAAAGAATACCCTTCCCAGTTTTCGGGTTTATATGGTTTGAAATGAATTCTGCCGTCGTAAATTCTCATCCCCGCGAAGCCGTTGACTATCATCATATAGCAACTGCCCATGCACGCGGCGTGAATACCGTAACAAGTGTTTCTGTTCACGTTGTCGAGATCCATTCTGCAAGCCTGGCGCAGATATCCGTAAGCCTCGTCTCTGTAGCCTATATCGCATGCAACTATCGAATGTATGCTTGCCGAAAGCGAACTGTCGTGAATAGTTTTCGGCTCGTAAAAATCGAATATTTTGCGGCGCATTTCCCCGGTGAATTCGTGGCTCTGCAAAAACATCAGAAGCACTATATCGGCTTGTTTGCAGACCTGATATCTCCAGAGGTTGAGCGGATGAAGATGGGTTAAAAGCGGCAATTTATCCAACGGAATCTTTTCGATGTCGATAGGGTCTTTGTAGATAAAGTTGTCGTCCTGCATATAAATTCCGTTTTCCGCGTCGAACGGGAGATACATTTTGTCCGCCGCTTCCTTCATTCTCGATAGTTCCTCGTCGTCTATACCGCACTTTTCCTTAAGAGCCGCGTATTTTTGCGGATTTTTCGCTCTGAGTTTTTCAAAAATTTCAAGCGTGAAATAAAACTGCTTTTTGGTGAGGAAATTCGTGTATAAGTTGTTATCCACTACGGGGTTGTATTCGTCCGGACCGCAGATGCAGTTTATGCAGAATCTCCCGCCCTTTCTGTCGATGAAATTACCTCTGTGCGAAAGGCATTTCGACGTTTCAAGCAGAATTTCCGCGCCGTAGTTTTCCATAAACTCCCAATCGAGCGTGGCTTCGTAATACTTGAAAATCGAATAGAACACGTCGTTGTTGATATGATACTGCGCCGTTGCCGCCTCGAAAACGTGTCCGCATTCTTCGCCGTTGATCGAGTTCCAACTGTAAAGCGCGCCAACGTCGTCCATCTGCGCCGCTCTTTCCTTCGCCTTCGGCAGAATGTTGTAGCGGTAAATAAGCAGTTTTTTCACCTCTTCGGGGTGAGCGTAAAGGAACATGGGCGACATGAAAATCTCCGTATCCCAGAACGTATGCCCCGAATATGCAGTTCCCGTAAGTCCGTTCGCCGAAACGTTCGTTTTGCCGTCGCGTCCCGCGGACTGGTTTATCATGAACATTCCGAATCTGATTCCCTGCTGAACGGCAACGTCGCCTTTGATTTCGATATCGGACGTATCCCAATATTCTTTCCAGTAGTTTTCGGTATCTTTAAGGATTTTATCGAATCCCTCTTTTTTCGCTTCGACGACGACCGACGAAGCAAGTTCGCGATAATCCGCGTCGCACCCGGCAACCTTATCGCCGGCTTTATCGCCGCCCTTATCCTCGTCCTTGTCGGCGGCGAGCGCGCCGAATCTTACGTAAGTCGCCTTTTTACCGTCGCTCACGAAAAGATAGGTTCTCTTAACCCCGTCTTCGGCTTTTTCCTCCGTCGTTTCTGCCGCAACGGATATATCCTCGGCGGCAGCGCATGCAATCGAAAAACCGCTTTTAATCGTCTTATAGGCTAAGATATCGCACTTGTTGTTCGTTTTAAGCCCGATGAGTTCGAAGGGGTTGGTCATATCCGAGCCGATCTCCGCCTTCTGCGCTTTCACCGTGCCGGAAAGGGCTTTGAGTTCGCTCGTTACGGCAATCTTCACGCCTTTGTCCGCTAAGATTTCGATTCTGTCCGCAAGAAGATGCTTCTCCGTTTGAGAAACCACTCTCGTGAATTTCAACCCGACTTTTTTTCCGCCCGCAGTGGCAAACGTAAACTCTCTCGTCACGTTTCCTTTCTGCATGTCCAACGTGCGGGAATAGCCCGAAATTCTGCCTTTGAGGTTTATCTCCTCTCCGTCCGCCGAGATCCGGACGGACAGAGGGTTGACGTTGTTTACTATCGAATGGAAACGCTCGGGAAAACCGGGTCTGCACCATATGTGATGATAAGGATAATATTCGTAAACGCCGTTTATCATCACGGACGGGTCGCTCTCGTTCGGGTTTCCGTAAAAGCCCTCTTCGAAAAAGCCCCTCACGCCGATATAACCGTTTGCGAGCGAGAAAATCGTTTCGTTGATCTTGTTTGTCTGTTCCGAATATTCCGTTTCCACCACTTTCCATTCGTAAGGAACGAAAGCGAGCGGAACATTCTGATGAATTTTACGCATAAATTACTCCTTTACGAGCCTGTTGTCGAGCGTGATATAATAAGTTGCGTTTGCGGGAACGGTGACGAAGAACGTGCCGTCGTCGTATTTTTCGACCTTGGGCGCGGAAATTCTCTTGTCCACCTTTATCGAATAGGTTCTGTTTCCGTAAACGTATTCCGAAACGCCTGCGAATTCCATCCCGGATGGGAGAGCCGATTTGATTTCAAGCCCTTTCACCGTGACGTTAAGACCGACGATGTTCGAAATGAACGTATACGGCACGAGTCCGCTTTCGGGGAATTCGCCGAGAACGCCCGCAACGTATTCGCCGTAATAAGTACGCGGATTTCTGCGGAGAGAATCGATGTGAAATTCGTCCATTATCGTTTTGAATCTCGCAAAGGAGTTGTCCGCCGAAACGGTAGTTCTGCCAAGCAGGTCGTAATAAGAAGTATAGAAAATCGTTCCGCCGTTCTGCATCTGGTTTCCATAAGCCCCGAGTCCTGCCGCAGGCGACATGGTTTCGGCGTTATACCACCAGTACCACTGCCCGTTTTTGTCGGTCACTTTGGAAACGTCGAGCGTGTTGCCCCTTGCGGAGAACTTGAACGCGCCGTAAATATCTTCGCCCGTGGAGGTATCTCCCGCGATTATTCTGTCGCCGTCCACCCACGCGTAAATAGCCTCGGCTTTGATATCGTCCGCAAGTCCTGCGGCGACAGCCATAAAGTTCACGTAAGTCACGCCGAAATCGAGCGTCACGTTTTCGGAGTTTATCGAAGTGATATATCTCTTCTTCGTTCTGTCCCAGAAAGTTTCGTTGAATTTTTTCTTGACGAGATCGGCAAGATCGCGATAATACGAGCTCTTTTCGCCGAAATAACCGAGGACGTCATTATCTTCGCCGAAATATTCGAGAATGTCGGCGTAAGCCTTAACCGCCTCGTAGAAGAAAATATTTTCGTAAGACGAGATATAACCGAAAGCCGTCATCGCGTCCCAATAGTTGGAAGCGACGCTCGCCTTCGCGCCCGCAAGACCCTGGTTTCTCGGGTCTTTGATGACAAGCACGCCCTTTTCGCCGTCGAGCGTTTTGAGCATGTAATTCATCGCCTTTTTAAGTCTTTCCTTCATCGTCTGACCGAGGGCGTTTCTCATTTCCATGAACGGAATATAGTTGCCCGCCTCGTCATATTCGCCCACGTTGTTGCCCTGAAGGAGATAATTTCTCGCCGCGAGGATGAAAATGGAGTTATAGGTGTAATGCGCGCCCATATCGAGGTGATATTGCCCGTTCGCCGTAGCCCAGACGTAACCGTCGTCGCTCGACCAGCCGTCGCTGCCCGTTCTCGAAGATTTCAGGTAGTTGTGGCAAAGTTCTCTCGCCGCGGAGTAATTCGTCCAGTTGTATTTAAGTCCGCACCATTCGAGCCATTCGGTGGAGCCGATAATCGCATGCCCCGTTCTGAACGGCGACTGGTTCGTCCAGGAACTGAGTTGATTGCCCGTGAGATTGGGTTCGGTTTTAGCCGAGCCGTAAATCGTCCACATATTGTTGAGATCGGCGTCGAACATACTTCCCATGGAAGTGTAAAGAAGCGTTCTTCTGCTGCCGTAAACTCTCATTTCCGAAACGTAAAGGGTCTTTTCCTTAGCAAGGTCGTTAAGAGAAACCGAAGTGAGTTTGGAAACGAGCCTTATTCCGTTCGCGACGATTCCGTCGAGGTCGAGAACGAGCGTCGCGCCCTTCGGGTTCGGGAATCTCATTATCGGGTTGAAAATACCTTTCGCATAATCGTAAAGGTAATAATATTTAGGCAAAAACTGCCACGTTTTTCCGTTGTCGGTGGTGTATTCCACGGCGATGTTCGAGGGGAATATGTCCGCTTCGGACGGAATCTGAATTTCGATTTTATCGAGCGTGTAGATATCGTTGAAAAGATATCCCGCATACTGCTCGTCGTAAGCGTCCTCCGCTTCCGCGCTTCTGAAATAGGTGGAAGAATCACCATCGGTTATCTTTTCCGCGTCGAATGCGGAGGAATAACTCGCCGAAGAAACAGGTTTAAGGTTGTTTATAAGTCCGTCGTACGTGATATCGTCGCCTTTGACGGTTATCTTTTTGCCTTCCGACCAGCCGACGTATTCGTCCGTCTGCATGCAGTAAGCCGCTGACTGGATATAATAAGTTCCCGCTTTTTTATAAACGTGAGAATTCACTATCGCGGATTTCATCGTGTCCGACTGCACGCCCGGTCCGTTATAACTCCACGTTCCGTCGCCCCAGTCAACGATATAATAAACCGCGCCGGCAACGATGTCGCCGCCCTGTCTTTTCCAGATTTTGTTCGCTTTTATTTTCGACGTGACTTCAACTTTTTCGCCCGTCGTAAAGAATTCCTTGGTGGGAACGGTGACGTTGAGATAAGTGTCGTCCACCGTTTTTTCGAACAACGAGGTTTTATATTCGATTTCGCCGAGTTGATATACTTTGGTTTCGCTCATCTGTTCGCTCCCGCTTTGTTCTCCGCCGCCCGAAGTTCCGCCTGTGTTTCCGCACCCCGTGAAAAGACTTAAACATATCGCGGCAATTAGCAATAAACTGATTTTTTTCATTGTTTCTCCGTTTTTAATAAGTTTTCGGAAAAGGCGCCCGTCGGTCGTCGGTCGCCCGAAAAGCGCCTTCCCCGCCGAATATTATTCTTTGTTTTTCTTAACTACGACCGCCGCCGCAAGAGCGATGAGCGCGCCGAGTCCCGCAAGTCCGCTTACGGCTCCGCCGCAGCCCGTTTTGCCCGTCGAGGCGCTTCCGCTGCCGCTATCGTTTCCGCTTCCGGATTCGACGGGAGTTTCTCCGCCGGTTACGGTGAGTTCGATGCTGTTTTTAACGGAAGGATCGGCTTCCGCGGTTACGGTTATCGTAACATTGCCCGCTTTGAGGAAGGTTATTCTGCCGTTCGCGTCCACGGTTGCAACGGTTTCGTCGCTCGAAGAGAACAGAACGTTCTGATTCGTCGCGTCGCCGGGAAGAACGGTTACAAACAGCGTGTATTTGCCGCCGACCACCGTTTTATCGGCAGAGGGGGTTGCGTCGAACGTTATCGACGTGGGTTTGACTTCTTTCGCTTTGACGGCTACTTCGACCGCCGTTTTAATCGCGGGGTCACCCGCGCACTTTATGGTTATCGTAACTTTGCCCGCGTTACGGAAGGAAACTTTTCCTTCTGCGGTTACGGTTGCGATGAGTGCGTCCGAACTCTCGAAAAACAAGCCCTTGTCGGTTGCGTTTTCGGGCAGAACGCAAGCCTGAATATCCCAGGTTTCGCCAACCTCGGCGGTCTTTTTCTCGTTGAGAACTTTAACTTCCGAGGGATATACGGTCTCGATTCTGTTGCCCTTCTCGTCGAGTCTCACAAAGGAGACGTCTCTGAGAGAGATTACCGTCGTTGTGAAGAGCGCGATGTCGCCTGCGGGAATCGCTCCCGCTTTAACTTCCACGGCGGGAGCCGTGAGGTCGTTCACGTACATTTTGATAACGAATTCGCCGTTTTCGCCGTAAACCGCCACGCGGACGAAGTTCCATTCGCCTCTCGCATACGCGCTGTCGACTTCGTCGGGACCGCTGACGCCCGCTTTGCCCGAGCCCCAGATCGTGGCTTTTCTCGCCTCTTCCTGAATAAACACAGAAATTCCGTCCTGATTGGGAACGGTGCTTCTGTCCGCAAGGGCAAAACCTATTCCGTGCCAGCCGTTGGGCGCGTTGTTCGTTTTGACCATATAATCGATTTCGAAGCAGTTCGCGTTCAACGCAAGTCCGTTTACGAGGTCTTTGAGATAAAGAAGCGAATAACCCGAGTCTACGCCCGATTTAATGTTTTGGGTGAGGGTCATCGCGCCGTTGTCTTCAAACGTCCAGTAATCCGCAACGTCCGCCTGATGTCCGTCTTTCGCTCCGCCGGTGGTGACGACGTAATGTTCGAAGTTTTTCGCCGCGTCTTCCGCCGTCGTGCCGTAAGTCGCGAATTTTTCGTTTGCCTTAACGGTTACTTTTACGGTTTTGTAAACGCTTTCCACGTCCGCCGAACGAACGGTGACGTCGTAAGTTCCGGGCTTGCCGAAGAAAATTTTGCCGTTCTTTTCCGCCGCGCCTTCGGGAACTTCGTAAAGAAGAGTTTTAACCGCAGCGTCCGCAGGAATAACTTTTGCATTGAGATCGAGCGGTTCGTATTGCGTAACTTCGGCGGTGTCGGCAACGTCTATGCCGGTCGCTCTCACGTCGGTCACTTCGCCGTTCTCGTCCGTGAGCGAATAACTGAACTTTTTAACGGTGAAATCGCCGTTCGTAAGATAAAATCCGAAACTTTCGTTGGAAACCTGATAATTCGCAGCTGCCATTTCTTCTTTGGAAACGGATACAACCTGCGTTCCGTCCGCGGTCAGCGCGAGTTCGTTTTCGTTAACGGTTACGGAAAGAACGTGTTCGCCGACTATCTGCCAGTTTTCGGGCGCAATACCTTCAATATATTCCGAACCTTTAAGTCCTTTGAACTTTTGGGAAGAATAAGTTCCTTTACCTTCTTTCTGCACGAACATTTCGACGCCGTTCGGACTATCCGGCCAGCGCGCTTTTCTGTCATAATTGCTGTAACCGAACATAAAGCCCGCCCAGCCGTTTCTGTCCTCGGCGTTGTAGGTGTAAACGAGTTCGGCTTTGAAATAAGCCGCCTTTTTAACGTTGAGTCTTACGTAAAGGTTGTTTTCCGATACGCCGTCGCCGCTATATTTTTCGGTTTTAACCCTCAGACCGTTATCGGCTTTGAATATATCCGCCATTGCTTTCTGATAAGTTACCCAACCGTCCGAAGTATAACCGAGGTCGGTGCTATTGTCCTTCGGGTCGATGCCTACCGAGAAATCGGTAACCGAAGCCACGTCGGTTACTGAAGTGAAATCGTAAACGGTTTTATATTCCGTTTCCGACGCTTTTGCCGTGGTTTTGCCTGTCAACGCAAGCCCTAAGCCCGTTGCCGATAAGCAAACGGCGGCAGCGAGAACACCGCACAACATTTTCCTTTTCATATTTTTATTCTCCTTAATCCCTGCTTTTGCAGGTTATTTCCTTTTTTAAAATGCTTTATTAATCGCCTTATAGAGGCACTTCTTCGTTTTATTCAAGCAAATCGATTATTTAAGCAAGCCGAGAGTTCTGAACTGGCTTTCCGCCGAAGCGAGAAGGGATTTGTAATCGCTTCTCGCGTTCATTTCCGCGCAGTAAGCCGCGACGGTTTTTTCGGTGGTTCTCGTGGCGTATTTATAAGCGAAACTTACCATATCCGCAACGATATCCGTCACCTTGCCCGAATCGAGCGTGAGGAATTCGCCTATCTGCGGGGTCGTTTTGTAAGTTGCCGTTTTGAGGTTGTGTTCGGCGACTTTCAGCGTTATGGAAGTTATTTCCTTATCCGTTCCCTGAACTACTCCGTCGTAAGAAGAAGATATCCATGCGCCCCAGTCCCACGCGCCGCTGAATTTACCGCGGTAGGTGTTGTCGTTATCGCCCGAAGTGTTGCAGTATACGAGCGTGGAGGACGGAATGTTTTTATAATTCACGCCTTCTTCAACGCCCACGCCCCAGCGAAGCGCGTCGTAAGCGACGCCTCTGTGATATTCGCCGGTCGCTTCGTCGTGATAAGCGTAGCAATCGTCTATGAGTTTGCAGATTTTTTCCATGAGCGCTTTGTTGAGCGACGTCTGCTTGGAAACGGTGATTATGTTGCCCGCTAAGCCTTCGCCCGCCATATAGCCCGCGTATTCGTTAACCGCGTCGGGCGCAACCGGAAGCGGATAGGTTTCCCACCAGTCGGTGGTGTCGATTTTCTCGCCCTCTTTTCTGTTCGCGTTAGCGTCGATCTGAGTGGACGAAGAAATGGAACCCGGATACCATTGAATACCTATTTTTCCATAAGTCGTTCTCTTATCGTCGGAGAACTGCTGCGAGAACCAACTCGGGTCGATGAGTTTTTCGTCGCAGATTTTTCTGAGATAATTGAGGTAAGGCTCGAAAGAACCGTCCGAAGTGGAGAACTCCACTTTGCCGTCCGCGACGTAATATCCGTAAGGAACGACGGGAACTCTGCCCCACATAAGCGGCATCCAGGTTTCGAGCGTGCCGAGCGAATTTTTGCCACCCGCCGTGGTGAATCCGTAATAATCGGCGGAATCAAGTCCTTTGTTTTTGAATACCTTTATATATCTCGCGAAATAAATCAGATCGTCGGGAGTTTTCGGCATCCACTCGCCGCCGTCAGTAACCGTCGCGCCGGCGGGGATATAAGCGTCCGCAGCCGTGGTAACGTTTCCGCTTTGGTCATACGAGGCGGTGAGCGCGCGATATTCGTTCGCCCAGTCCTCTCTTATTTTGAGCGACCAGGTGGGCGGCGTTGCGGGCGTCCAGATGGCGTTGAGTTTGCCGTTCGCGTCCGTCATTACCTGTTTGGTGAACTTCTGACTGTCGCTTTCGAGAATCTTTTTGAAGTTCGGCATTTTGTCGAGATAAGGCGTCCAGTCGTCTAAAAGCACGTTCTGATCGCGGATCTGACGGAAGGACGTGAACGACGGGAACGCAACCACGTTAGGTTTGGTTTTGGAACTGAAACCTATCATTACCGAGTTCGCGAAGTCCGTCGTGGCGTTTAAGGAGACGTCCAGTCCGTAATTGTCGGCGATCCATTTTTTGTAAGGGTCTTCCGCGCTCGTCGGCGTGTTCGTCCAGCCGCTCAAAAGCAGGGTTATTTTATCCGCGCCCGAGGCGGTCGATTCCTGAGGCGTTTTACCGCACGCCGTGAAACACGCTACCGAAACGATTGCAAGAACGGCTGCGATGACTTTGAAAAGATTTTTCTTCATAATTTGCTCCTTATTTTTTATTTTTCAGCCTTTGACGGATCCGAGATACACGCCTTTGGCAAAATATTTCTGGAAAAACGGATAAACTATCAGAACGGGCAGACAACCTATCACGGTGAGAGCCATTTTAACGGTCATATCGTCCACGCTGTCGATTCCTATGATCGCTTCGATTTTGTCTATGTTGCCCTGGTTTATCTGATTGAGGTTGTTGAACGAAATCTGAATGTAATATTGAAGCGGCCATATTTCGCTCATCTGCGGCGCATAAAGATATGCGTCGAACCAACTGTTCCACTGCCCCACCATGGTGAAAAGCCCTATCGCCGCCATGACGGGTTTGGACATGGGAAGAATTACTCTTAAAAACACGTTCCACTCGTTCGCTCCGTCGATGCTCGCCGCTTCTTCAATCTCCTTCGGCAACCCTTCGAAGAACTGCTTTATGACTATTACGTTCCACACGTTGATTACGTTAGGCAGAATGTATACCCAGATGTTGTTGGTAAGCCCCAGCCCGTCGATGACGACGTAAGTGGGGATAAGCCCGCCGTTGAACAAAATGCAGAAGATGAGAAGTTTTATCACAGCGCTTCGCCCGGGAAGAGCCGCTCTCGAAACGGCATACGCCAGAAGCGCGCACGCGAACAGGCTCATCGCCGTGCCGACGACCGTTCTGAAAACGGAAACGCCGAACGCCTGAAGGATGTAATTCCCCGCCGTAAGCACCTGCACGTATGCCCGGACGGTGAATTTGCTCGGGATGGGCAGAATGTAAGAGGAATTTATATCCGACGGCGCGCAGAACGAAACCATCAGAGTGTAAAGCAGCGGATAAAGGCAAAGAACCGCCGTTATCGCGCAAATCAGAGTTATCGCGACGCTGTAAGTTTTTTCGCTGACTTTTGCAGACATACTCTCCCCTCCTTTACCACATGCTCACGTCGCAGAGTTTCTGCGAAAGTTTGTTGCAGCCGAGAACCATTATCATGCCTATCGCGGACTGGAAAAACGACATCGCCGCGCCTAAACTATACTGGAAACCGTCCTTGCCGTACCACACGAGCCAGGTGTCGATAACGAGAGCCTGGTCTTTGGTCGTCGCGCTGTAAAACAACAGCAACTGTTCTCCGCCCGCGCCCTTTAAAATGCTGCCGAGCGACATAACCGTGAGGAAGATTATCGTTCCCTTTATGCACGGAATGGTTATGTGCCATATCCTTTGCAACGGCGACGCGCCGTCGATTTTCGCCGCCTCGAAAAGCGAAGTGTCCACGCCCGACAACGCGGCGAGGTAAAGTATCGTTCCCCAGCCGAGTTCTTTCCACACCGCCGAGATTATGACGATCGGCATGAACCACTTTTCGTTGACGAGGAAGTCCGTAGACGTGCCGAACAGCCCGTTTATAAGCCCTTTGGGACTTAAAAGCGCATAAGTTATCGCGTAAACGACTACCCAACTGAAAAAGTGCGGAATGTAAACTATATTTTGGAATATGCTCCTAAGAGTTTTGCTCTTCAAGTCGTAAAGGCAGATCGAGAGGATAAGCGACGGCAAAATACCCACGATAAGCCTGAGCAGGCTTATGTAAAGCGTTCTGCCGATGACCGCGAGCATCGTTTTGTCCGAGAAAATCTCCACGAAATGTTTAATCCCAACCCATTCGCCGTTCCACACGCTGCCCTGCATCGTATGGTCTTTGAACGAGAGAATGGTCTGAATGACTATCGGATAAAGATTGAATACGAAAATAAACGCGAGCGGCAAAATCATAAACCCGTAAACGGGCAGGAATCTTACGATAAGCCCCATCGTTTTCTGCTTCACCCTTCTTTCCGCCGCGGCAGCGAAGAGGAAGAAAATCACTATAACCAAAGCGACGGGCGTGGTTTCAAAAACTCTGTAATACCCCATCGTTTCGCCGTATAAACTGCTCGTCTCGCCCGAAAAGAACATAAGCCAAACGTAAGCCGCGAATATAAGCGCGGCGTTCCCGAGGTAAAGCCCGTAGGCTATGGCGGAAGCGTTTTTCATCTCTTTAAGGCGCGTATACCTCAAAACGGTGAACGCGAACGTTAAAAGCATAACGGAAAACAGCACGATAAGCACCGCCGTAACCGCGGACGGCACGGAAGTATCGAGCAGATTTCCGTATTCGTCGTAAGCGGAATGATTTCCGCCCGAAAACAAAACCGCAAGAACAGTCAGGAAAGAATAGGAAAAAGTAACGCCTATGTCCATCTGGCTTTTCGTGAGCAGATTGCAGAAAAAGAAAAGAACAAGGCAAAGTGCGACGACCGAAATGATTATCGCGGCTTTAACTTTTTCCGTACTGATTTTATTGCGGGGAACACCCTCGTTTTCTTTCAACGCAGAACTATTCGTCATCGTTATTCATCTCCGCAGATCTTATTTTGTGCGTGCGCCTGTATTCGTTGGGGGTCATGCCCGTTATCCTTTTGAACGCGTAATGGAAGTTTTTGATGTCGGAAAAACCTATCAGGTCGCTTATTTCCGAAACCGTTTTGTCCGATTCTATGAGAAGTTTGCAACTTTGCTCCACGCGGTATCTGAGCAGGTATTCGATAACGGAAGTCTGCCGCTCTCTGTTGAAGAGTTTTTGCAGATATCCGCTCGAAAGCCCCACGTACCCGGCGACGTCCGCAAGCGTAATTTTCTTGTAGAAGTTATCCGCAATATATTTGACGGCAAGTTCCACATAGTCCGCGCAATGGTTTCTCGTATTTTTCAGCCCGGACGCGCCGTCGAGCATCCCCCCGAGTCCGCTTAAAAGGAAATATATGCAGCCGCGCATTATTCCGTCACAGTATTTCTCGTTGCCCTCGTAAGCGGATAACGCCTGATAAACAAGCGATATCATGTCCTGCCGGGAGGAGATATTCACCGGCGTCAGCGGCGAAAAAACCGAATAATCGAACTCGATAAAATCCTTGCACCAGATTATGTTGACGACCTTGAAGTCGTTTTCCTCGCAGGTGGGGCGCATGCTGTGTTCGCTGTCGTCCGCGATGACGAACATGTCGCCCGCTTTAAGTTCCACCGTTTCGGCGTTCACTTTCTGCACCGCGTTCCCGCTCTCCACGTAAACCATTTCCACAAACTCGTGGCTGTGCCGCAAAACCGATTCGTACCCGGTGCTTTTGACAACCGCGTAGGACTTTTTCGGCTCGTACATTTTTATGTTGAAAATCATAATGCGACCTCTGTTTCTTTTTTCGGCTCTACGACGTAACTTTTGCCGTTAACGATAAGCGTCCCTTTTATCTCGTCGCTTAAAACTTTAACCGTTTTTTCGTCCGCCTCCACTTTAACCGTTCCCTTCGCGAGCGGCATTTCCACCTTAAAGCGTTTCAGCCCCGCGAGGTCGGGTTGCAACGTGAACGACTTCGCGTTGTCGCTCGCTTTAAGCCCCACGATATATCTTCCTATGATATAAAGCGGCGTCGCTCCCCAGGCGTGGCAAAGGCTCTTGCCGTATTTTCTGCCGTACATCGCGTATTTTTCCGCACCCGTTTCTTTCGGATCGTAACGTTCCCAGAAAGTCGTCGCGCCCTCTTTTATCATCGCGCCCCAGTAGTTCACCATTTCCTTCATGACGTATTTCGTTTCGCCGATGCGGCAAAGAGCCGCAAGTTCGTAAAAACGCATGTACGGCGTAACGATTTTCGGAATTTCGGGGTTTTCGAGAACGTTCTCTTTTATTATCTGTTTGCGCTCTTCGTCGCACAAATCGAACAGAACGGCGAAAATATTCGGGTGCATAAGTATTTTTCCGTCGGGCTTGCCGTTTCTCATCGAATAGGTGTAACCTTTTTTGTCTCCGAGCCAGAATCTTTCGAGTTTCGCCGCCGTCTCTTCATAAATCGCACGGTATCTCTCCGCTTTGTCCTTATATCCGAACTCTTCCGAAAGCATGACGCATCTTTTGATCGCGGCGACCAGAAGCATCTGCTCGCAGCAAACCTCGCCGCTGTTGTCGAGGTCCGCCCAGTCCACGAAAACCCAGTCTTCGGGGCGGGAATCCATAAGCCCGTTTCCGTCGCGCCTGCCGAGACAATGCTCCATCATTTCGAAAGCCTTATAGCAGTTCTCGCGCGCGAATTTCTCGTCGCCCGAGTGGCGGTAATAATCGTCGAAACAGATTATCCACAAAAACGTGTAATCCATTATGTGGTTGATATAGAGCGAAAAAGGCGACTTGCCGAAAAGGGCGATCATCGAACGCTTAATCGACTTCGCGTCGAAAAAACTGTAATAGTGCATAAGCGACGACTGATAAACGTCCGCCCCCCAGAGCCAGCGGTCTCTCTTTATTCCGTCGAGAATGAACTCTCTCGAACAAAGTTGCATCGTCCTCACGGCTACTTTATATATTTCGTTTATCACAGGGTCGTCGCACTCGAACGAACTTCTGCAAACGGACGGCGAAATTTCTTCGTCGACGTATATTTCGGAAAACTCTATCCCTTCCGTCGTCACGTATCTGAACGCCTTGGCGATTTTCGTCGTTACCTCGTTTTCCGTGGCTTCCCCGCCGACGGGTTTTCCCGCCGCGCTTTCCGCGGATGGTTTCGCAACGAAGTCTTCGCTCAGAAGTTCGCAATGTTCCCTGTCGCCCACTTCTTCGAGACTTTCGCCGTAATAAACCCTCGCGCCCTCAGACAACTTCGCGCCCGAAAAAACCGCCCTTCCGAACATTTCCTCGCCGAAATCGTAAATATCTCCCTTTTCCGACGGTATTTTTTCAACCCATTTTCTTTTCTCGGACGGCAATGAAAAGTTATTCGGGGTTTTGCCGTTCAGAAAATCCTCGTCGCAGGCGGCGTTTTTGAAAACGTGGTCGCAACAGGTGACCTGCCAGGTATCGTCGGTGACCACTTCGTCGCCCGAAAGTTTCAGGCACGGCAAGCCTTTGTCGTTGAAAACGGAAACGAGAATTTCGTGCTTGCCCGCCGGAACTTCGAACGCGGTTTTCACCGAATAAAGATATGCGCCGTCTATCATCACGTTGAAAACGCCTTCCGCGTCGATTTTAACGGTTTCGGCGTTCGCAAGTTCAAAAACCTTCCTGAATTTTACGTTTTTATAACACGAATCCATCCTCCAGAACGGCGGAATAACGATATCTCTTTCATATCTTTCCGCCATGAATCTGCCTGATAATTCGATTTCGAAGTCGTCGGGATACCATATCCATTCAGCACGTTTCATTTATTACCTCTGTGTTTTCCGTTTAAATCGTCTCGTTAAATCGTCTTGTCAAATGGTCTCGCTGCTCCTTTTTTTTAAAAAAGAACGCGCGTTTTTCTTCGATTTTGAATAAACCGATTGCCATTATTAGCATAGATATTTTAACAGAAAAAATACTTATTTTCAATAGTAAAAACCAGCCCACATACTTTGATTTCCGCCACTTTTTTTTGTCGGAAAAAAAGCATTATTTCACCTATTAAATACGCTCTTTTGTGCGAAATACGCGCAATTTTTTTGCGCATGCAGTGGTAAAAACGCGCTTTTTGCTTATTTTTTGTTTGTCTACGACCGTTTTTAAGAACGTAAAAAAACGCGAAAAAACCAAATGAAAAAAGCAGGTCGTGTGACCTGCTTTTTGGTGCTGCGGTAAAATTTGTAAGAAACAAAGGAAAACGAGATATTATCTCTTTGTCAATATGTATTTATCGATCGAAAACGTCAAGCAACCATAATTTCGATTATTTTGTTTATTTCGGTTTTTGTAAGTCCGCAGGACGTCAGGAATTTTTCGCAACCCGATTGCAACGAACCGTCGCCGAAACCTTTAATATATTCTATCGTGGGCTTAAACAAATTGTTTATCATGTACGATATTTTATTTTTATCTTTCGTTCCCGACACAGACAAAGAAGACAATTCGTAATCGAGCAAAATATCGCTTTCGCTCACGCCGCAAAGCCCCTCTATGAGCATTGCAAGCGTACCCGTTCTGTCTCTGCCGAGCGCACAATGAAAATACACGGGATAATTCTTCTCTTCCGTAAAAACCCTGAGTTCGTTTGCTATTACGGATTTATTGTCTTCAAAATCCAATCCTGTTTTGCCGCCGATATAGTATGCTCCCGATACGTTTATATAATTGACGGACTCTCCGAACGCGCATCCTTTTTCTGCTTCTTCTGCCGTTCTTAAATCGAGTTGCGTTTTTATGCCGTAAAGCCCGATCGCCGCCGCAAGTCCGTTTTCGGTTATATCGTCCGGATTTCCGCCGCGATAAATCATGCCTTGTTTAAGTTTTTTGCCGTTAATCGACTTATAGCCGCCTATATCGCGAGTGTTCGAAACTCCGTCAAGATAAATCGTTCGCGGCGAAGTAAGGTCGTAATTACCCGTGATATCAAGCGTTTTCGGGTCTGCGTGGTAAGTCAGTACGGGCGTTATTTCCGCGCCGTTCGACGATATCGAACCGAGGAATTTAACCGTTCCGTATTCGAGATAAGAAAGATCGAGATTGTTTATCTGTATCTGCGTATTACTGCTCCATCCGACATAATTTACGTTTATTTCCCCGGCGAGAGCAATCCAATCGCTTCCGTTATAAACTACCGTGTAATCGTTTTCTATCTTATAAAGTTTTGAATTCTGAATAAGAACCGACCCCGCTTTGAAGACGACGGTGGAAACGCCGCCGCTGTAAGATTCGGGATAATTCGCATATACGTTGAACTTAACTTCGTTGCCATATTCGAATTTCGTCGCCGCAATTCTTTCGCCGTTGGCCTCGATGACGAGTTTTCCGAAATCGATAGTTTCCGAAGCGTTCATGCCCGCTTTGTCGAATTCGAGTTGGATAAGTCCCGGCGTCCAATACGCATGCCCGACGATTTTAAGCGACCCCGCGATTTCAACCCATTCGTCGCCGCTCAAAGTTATTTTCGCGGCCGTCATTTCGCTCGTTTCGTAACCGATTCCGCCGACGGCTCTCACGCCGAGAACGTCAAACGTTCCTATACCTTCGCAGGAAACCGTCGTTTCCGTTATCGTTTTCCACACTTCGCCGTCTTTGACGATTTCGTAAGCCGT
>JALETB010000113.1 GCA_022781715.1 Clostridiales bacterium
CAACTCTTGTTACGAAAGGCAAAGTTACGATGCTGAAAGCAAAACTTAACGGTTCGGCGACGGTCAATTACAGCATCGATTGGGTGAATTCCGTTCAGAAAGGCAGCGGTTGGACGTTTGATAATAATATTTATTATCGCACGTTGAAAGGAGATAAGGTTTCCGCGCTTTCTGCAGATGAGTGGAGATATATCGTTATCGACCTTACCGGCTCGGAAAACTGGGTAAACTATATCTGCGTCAATCCGAACGAAAGTATGTATATCGCCGATCTGCAGATTCTCGACAAAGATCCGTTCTTCTCGATTATCGATAAATATCTCAGCGCGCCCGAAGCGGCGACTATGGAAAGAGTCGGAACGTTTGAAAACGTTGAAAACGCGTATAAGTACACGAATACCGGCAACTGGTGGACCGGAAGACTTGACGTTGCCGCTGCGGATTTTGCCGGCAAGTATGTTTCCGTTAAAATTTATATCGATTATAGCGGAACGTTCATACTCGGCGGGCAGGCTGCGGCTATCGGCGAACTTGCGCACGTAAAAATTTACAATTTGCAAGGCGAAGAGGTTACCGCTCTTTCGCAAGGGGTTTGGTATGAGGTCGTTATGGATTATACAGCCACAACGCCCGAAGGTTACTGGAGTAGCCGTATTGAACCGGCATCAACCATCATAACTTACCTTGCGGATCTTCAGATACTGGATGAAAATCCTCACGCGGCAAACGCATAACAAACAACAAACAAAACTAGTTACGGGGGACGCAAGTCCCCCGTATATTTAACAGAATATGGAAGCAATTAAAGAAAATACCGTTTCCGCAAAAGGGCAACTCGTCAATTCCGATTCGCTCAGATTTTACGGCGACGAGAACGCAAAAATCAAAATACTTATCATCGGCAATTCCATCACCCGCCACGGCCTTCTGCCGTCCATCGGCTGGTATCATGATTTCGGCATGGCGGCATCGGCGGAAGAGAACGATTACGTCCATCTCCTGATGAAAAAATGGAGGGAGAGAAACGTTGACTTTTTTCTTGCCGTTAAGCAAGCCGCCGCATGGGAAGTGAAGGCGAACGAGGGCAGAGCGGAAGAGGAAAATTTTGACGACCTCGCCTGCTTCAAGCCCGATTTTATAATTTTCCGCCTGGCGGAAAACGTTTCAACGGAGATCGACGGCGCATATTTTTCTGGCGCGCTCGACGATCTTATCAAAAAACTTAACATAGGCAACGGCGAAGTGATTTACACCACTTCGTTCTGGAAAAATAAAACCGTATCGGATGCAATACGGAAAAAAGCGGGAGAGGGCAGGCTCGTCGAACTCGAGGACTTAGGCGAGGACGCGTCTATGAAGGCTTACGGAAAGTTTGAACATTCCGGCATTTGCGCTCATCCCGGAGATAAAGGTATGGCGGCGATAGCCGATCGGATAGACGGCGCGCTTCAAAGGTGGTTTTGATATGTCGAACGAAAGACGGATTTACAAAAATTATTATATGACGGACAGGGCGTACGTCGATATTTCCCAAGCTGCGGCAGGCGAAAACGTGGGCAAACTCGGAATGACGAAAAAGATTCTGTGCTGGCCTAAAAAGACTTACGACGGCGACGCTGCGCTCGAATTGATTCCGCAAAAACAGGGCGAACCTTTTTCCGTGACCGTTCCGCTCGGCGGAAAGGACTTTTCGGATAAGGACGCGCTCTCGATCGCCGTGAACGGCGCGACGCCGTGCGATATGATTAAAATCGAAATTTACGGCGCGAACGGCGAAAAAAGCGTTGACGAAATCAACTTTTTCAACGACAGGTGGTTGAGATTGCTTGTTTCTCTTGAGGGGAATTCCGCCGTCTGCGCTGCGGAGAAAATGGTTGTTTCCTTTTACAGCGTGAAAGGAATCCCGGTGGAAAACGAAAACGCTTATATCGGCGAGATTTACTTCGGCAATATCGTCGATTTCCGCTTCGAAAAAGGCGATTTCGTCAGATATTTTTCCGGCGGCGGCAAATTGACCGGCGGAAAAACTTCTTCCGACGACGGCTTTCTGGAATATGAATTTTCCGATTTCGAGCCGCTTGTTTTCCCGACTTTTTTAAAGGCGAGATATTCCGTTTTAAACGCCGTTATTTCGACAAAGGACAGCCTGAGAATAACCGCCGAAAACCTCGGCGGATGCGAAGATTTCAGGCTTTACGTTCTGACGGACAAAAAGAAGAAATTCACAAAAAAAGGCGTTTCGTTCAGGCTTGAAAAAGGCGGAATAAAAACGACGATCGTTCCGATAGAGAGCCTCGTTTCGTCGGCAGGCGAGCGGCTTGCGGGCATAAAAATAGAGCCTTTGCGCAAAGCGGGCAAAATCAGATTGTTCGAGGTTGCTCCGTCGCAGGAAAAGGACATCGTCGGCGACGATTTTGCCAAGTCGTTTATGAATAAAAAGCCCGTCGCGGTTAAAAATCCGTATCGGGTGAAAATCGCGGGCAAAACTTATTACGCGAAAGATTTCGGCGCGAAAGGCAACTTTTACGATAACGATACCGAAGCGATTCAGCGCGCCATAGACAAAGCAGCCGGCGAGGGCGGCGGAAAAGTGGTTCTGAAAGACGGTTGTTTCGTCGCAACTCATATCGTGATGAAAAGCGGCGTGGAACTCCGTATCGACGAAAGCGCGACGCTCGTTCAGAGCGAAGCTCCCGCGCATTACGCCTATCCCGTCGCTTACGAACACGATAATTTTTATTATTCCATTCAGTGGGCGCACAATTTCCTCGTGCATAACAAACCGCTCGTTTACGGCAACGGAATAAGCCGCTTCAAAGTTACGGGCAAAGGTCGGATAAGAATGGCGGACACGGGTAGCGAGGCTCTTTGCGGCGGCTGGCCGTATTACGATATTCACTGTAATTCGCTTATCCACATTATCCCGATAATGTTCAACAAATGCACGGACTTCGAGGTGAGCGGGGTTACAATCGTGCGGGCGAACAGTTATCATCTTTTCACGGCGCATTGCAAAAACGTGTTCATAAACGACGTGAAGTTCATCGACCCGAGGTGTTTAAGTGCGGACGGCATAGGGATAAACGGCTCGAAAAATTACCTTATCGCGAACGTGACGATGGTTACGAACGACGACGGCGTAACTCTGAACCCCGGCTATATCGACCCGCGCGGCTACGACGGCAATTACTGGGATTGCACGCCCGGCGCGGACAATTCGATAGATAACGTCGAGATTTGCTTTAGTTACATCAACTCGGCTTACGGCGGCTGGGGAAAGGCGATAGCGTTCATTCCGTGGGGAAAATCGGGCGAAAATCAGGAATTAGAGATGACGGAAAACGTCTATGTTCACGATTGTATTTTAAAAGGCGGTTGCGCCGTCGGAACCTGGTGCGACGATCCTTATCACGGAAAGCAGCCGTTCGACGGCACCGAAACGGACGATTATTCACCCGTGGCGGATATCACTTTCCGCAACAATATTTATCTGTCGAAATGCGACCTGTTGACGGTTAAAGTGACGAATATGGTTTCGGATAACGAACTGAAATCCTCCGTTGAAGTCGTGAACGGCGATTTTCACGACAGATTATGTAACTGGAAGCGAAGCGGCGCGGTTGAATTTTTGCAAGGCGAGGGTTGCGTCCGCCTTGGCGTTGACGGCGGGAACATTAAGGGCGCGGAAAACGGCGCTGCGAAAAACGTTGAAAACGGCGCGAACGGAGAAATCAGACAGATTCTTTCTTCCGAAAAGGGAAGAAACAGGTTTGCGGCGGAAGTTCTGGGCAAAGGCGTGTTGTTTGCAGGCGACGAGAGAACGCCGTTCGACGTGACCGAAAAAACCGTTATAACGGTTGAAAAGCAATACCGCTCGGTGAAAAATATCGCCGTCGGCGTTGCAAGCGACGGCAAAGCGACTGTTTATAGAATCGAAAAGCAGTAAAAGAAGTATAATAAAAAGCGTTTCTTCGGATTTTCGGATCTTCGGAAACGCTTTTTTGATTGTTGAATTTATTGTCCGAAATCTCGTCACGCCGATTTTCAGAACATAAACAGAACGGTTGCTGCGAACGAAATCGCGATCTGAACGAGTTGCAGAGCCGTCGGCTTTTCGCGATAAAAAAGAAAGGCGAGCAGGCTTGAAAACAAAATCGTCGCGCCGGTGAT
>JALETB010000118.1 GCA_022781715.1 Clostridiales bacterium
GTTTTGACATAATCGTAACCGCCTATCGTCGCAAATTCGGCTTTGAGTTCACCATTGACTTGCTTAACGAAATCATAATATACTTTTTCCCCTTTTTCGGTCATAATCGCTTCACTCGACGGGTCGCCAAGCTGACTGGGGAAAAGCCAATAGGTATAATATCTGAAATCTCTCGCGCCGAAAGCAAGAGCAACGTTTTTCTGATAACGAAAATCGGCAAGTTTCATTTTGCGCTTATAAGCACAACCTTTCAGCCCGCTCCTCGACGCATAACTTTGCATTGTTACAAAAAATTCCGCATCGTACCTTTTTACCGTTTTGGCAACTATTTGCATATTACGCAAATATAACGGGAAAATTTCTCCGCAATCGTTTTCCGTCTCCCCGTCTTTGAATACAAACGGATACACGTCGAAATCGAAGGATTTTGCCAAAGTGCGCTTAAACCACTCCTCGACATAATCGGCATAAGCAAGTTCCCCTAATAACGATTGTTCGGTATATCGCTTTTCAAGTCCTTCGAAAAACGGAAGCAGAACGGCGTTGATATATATTTTTTCATCAATTGACTTTACCGCCTTGTAAACGTCTGACAATGCGCCGAAATTATAAAAACTCGGTTCATCCATAACTTCAATGCCGTAAAATGCGGGGTGAAAACGATAAATATCTAACCTTGCTTGTATGAATTTTTTTAATTCTGTTTCATCACGAAATCTCTTTCCGTCGCCGACGCACTCATCGCCGGTGGACAAATCGTGCAAAACTTTATCATAAACGATACATTTAAGCCCGACTTTTTCGCACAAATCGAGATTTTTCTTCAATTCGCTTTTTTCAAATTCCTCATCGTTAAACGGATCGTTGCCAAGTAGCAAAAGTGTATCAAAACCGCAATTTTTATATTCCGCATATTTTTGCTCGGTTCTGAAATCACCGTTATTAACCTTTTTGCCGTTTTCGTCGACATACTCGCCGTTCGTCGGACAAACATAGGCATACATATTTAATTTATCCATAAATTTATTCTATCGGTACTATAAATTTTCCTTCTCCGCCGTTAAGCGCAAAATTCATTTTTCCGCCATTCAATTTTACAATTTCGGCATCCGTTTTGCTTTCTCCGCCGTAAACGACAACGTAATCCGCTCCCTTAAAACTCAGTGAAACTTCGTTTATCCGCGTCGTCGACGGTTCACCGTAATTGACAACCATATATCCCTCGCTTCCGCCGTTTTCAAAACAGCCGACAAGCAAATCGCCCGACGAATCGACCCTGTTAAGATATTTTCTATCCGAAAAATCAACCTCATCTTTAAGTTTTAATATCGCGGGATTACCGCCCGTTCCGTTCTCTGTTATTCCGACGGTTTTTACCCAATCGAAAGCAAGGAACGCCGACGCAAACGACTGAATTTCGACATTGACGTTTTTGACATAATAGTAAATTTCGGTCGGCTTATTGTCTTTTCCGAGCATACACGCCTCGTACATACAATCGTCGGGATATCCCGGCATTGCATAACAATAATAACTTATTCTACTGCCGCCAAAGCATAACGCAACGTAAACCTGCAATCTTATGTCGGCCTCAGATAAGCTACCGCTGAATTCGTTTTTAACGGCAGACTGGATGTAAAATCGTTTTTCGGCACCGTATTTAGCCGCAAGTTTTGCGATTTTTTCATAGCAAGCAAGCCAACCCGTCTGAAACCCCTCGGCTCTGAACGGATAATAATCCACCGAAACAACCGCACTTTGAGGAAAATCGTTAAGTATTTCCTCACCGTAAGCGTTCAGATAATCCGAATAATTTGTTGCGCCAAGCGTACTTACGGACGCATAATCCGGGAAAAGATTTACAATATAAGGTTTGTTACCGTAAACGCTTTTATAATCAGCAGTCAAATTGTCGTTGCCGTAAACGCTCATCCCGGACTTATTCGGCTCGTCGGCAATATTAAAAGAATCTATAATGTCAAGATATTCCCCGTAAAAGTTTAACGATGAAAAAGGTTTATCGGGCATCCGCTTTTCCTCCGACATCTCGTAATACCACGCGCCGTAACAAACGGAAGCTTTAAGCCCGACTTTTTTGCAAAGTTCGAGCGATTCTTTAGTTCTTTCGGAGCCGAGATATGTAAGCGTTTTGCTTGTCCACTCTTTAACCGTATGGTTTCCCATCAGAAACACATTCAGCCCGGCGTTTTTATAGAGTGAAAAAGCCTCTTCGGTTACTTCATAAGGCGCCCAAAACCC
>JALETB010000009.1 GCA_022781715.1 Clostridiales bacterium
GTCTGCGGTGTGAGCGAGAATTGCGATTATATCGTCAGGGATATGGACGGAGAGAGCGTAATTATCAGCGGTAAATCTTTAAAAATGAAAGGACTTCATATCGAAATAAATAACAAGTCCGAAAGTAAATTGTTTTATATAGTGAAAAAATAAAATGTTGAACGCATACGAGATAAATTTATACGATTATTTTAAATCAGATAAACCGGAGGCCGCCGACGGCGTTTACGGCTTTTCAATGGACGGCGACGATTTGTATATACCCCTTCTTTGCGGCGCGGTGTGAAAATTAACCAAAAACAACATAATAATCGGCAAAACGCTTTCAAAACGAAATCAAATAGTATATAATAACCATCGGAAGGATAACTGTTCGTTATTATCCGCGTATTCTGCGTCGGACGCAATACAAACGAATTTCCCGATAAAAAGCGACGATAGAAAAGGAAATATGAAACGACGGTTTCGGAGATTATAAATATTATGTTTAAAAAGAAATTATCTGTGATTATTTGCGCGGCGCTTTTGGCGATATCGTGCATCGGATTTGCCGCATGCGGAAGTGACGACGGCGGAGGAGAAACTCAAAAGCCGCTCCACGACAGCGCAAAATGGTTTACCGAAGAAGAATTATCGGCAAAAGGACTTGCCGGGCTGACTGCGCCGACGGGATTGTCCGGAGAAATGAATTCGAGCGACGTCTGGTTTAACGACGGATACTCGTTTTCGCAGGATTGCCCGGACGAGGCTACGTTCAGAACGAATGCGGAAACATATTTTTCGTATTTAAAAACGCATTATGACGGTATGTTCGGTAAACCGAGAATCGAAAAATCCGGCAAGGAAACAAACGAAACCTGGTATATCATAGAACAAAAGAATAATTTATCCGACTATTTCGATGATAATCCGAGCAAATTGTACAAGTTCTATTATATAAGGGATAACACCCTTGATAACGGCTATTTGGTAAAAGGATCGGTATGGATTTTTGAGATTCGCTACGAATTCGATACCGCTTCCGACGGATACAAATTCAAACTGTTTATCGAAAGTGCCGATTCCACACGTAACGGGGTTTTCGCGAACTATTATAAAATAAAATGAGTAAGCGGCGGGGCTGCGAATTTGAAGACTTCGCCGCCCCGCCCCGCTTTTGCGAAAACTCGCCGTTCAAATACAGAAACGTCGATTAATCGACTTATAGCCGCTTATTTAAGATATCTTAACAGCGTGTTATAGCCGTCCTCGTCAAGATTTTCAATGATGAAAGCCTTGTCCTTGGCGGCTTGCTCGGCGGCTTTTTCGCCGAGACCGGTATAATATTTGTAGAGTGCCTTGAATTTGCTGCCGTAATAAGCCGCATATTCTTTGGTGAGTTTTTCGTCGTACTTAACGCCGTTCGCTTCGCTCGCCTTTATCTGCGCGTCGTATTTTTCCTTCTGAACGCGGTTATATTCGTCCACTTTGGCTTTTTCCGCATCGCGTTTTTCGGTGGCTTTTTCTATTTCGGCTTTTATCTTTTCGGCGGTTTCGGCGTCGAGATTTTTTATTTTGCGGTACAATTCGTCGTTTGCGTCGGCGATATTCTGCCTTAACGTTCTCTTTTTGTCCTCGGCGTCTTCGCGGACGCTCGCTTTCCCCGTTTCGAGCGCGTTTTCAAGCCCTTCCGCCGCGCCGTTGAAGATAGAGGACCTTCCGAGACCTCTTTTCACCATAGCGTTTTTAACGGTCTCGTATTCGTCCGCATAATCCGAATTGAGTTTTGCGAGTTTATCTTTCTTATCGTTTTCGGCTTTGGTTATCTCTTCTGCGAGTTTTCTTATGGAAACGTTGTTTTTTGCCTTAAGGTCTTCCTTTTCGCGGCTGAGAGCAGGCTCGTATTTGTCCGTCGTTTCTTTTTTTATTTCCTCGTCGGTTTTGCCGTCGAACTTCTTCGGTTCGTAATCTTTAATCGTCACTCCGCCGAAAGTGTGTTCTTTGTTGTTTTCGTAATCCTTTTTGAGATCGTCCAACTCGTTTTTGAGTTTGGTTTTCGGGTCTTCCGCGTTTAAAACGGCTGCAGAGGCGTCTTTTGCCACGTTTTTTGCCGCGTCTTTTGCGGGGTCCTTGCCGAAAACGTTTTTCAAAGCCTTGGTTACCGTTTTTTCAAAGTTTTTATATTGAGTTTCGTTGTCTTCGTCCGCAATTCCCGCCAGATTGAGAAAATCGCGCAGTTTAACAGATTTTTTCATTTTGTCCTCCGATGAAATTATTGTTGAAATACTTTTATTACGACCGGTTGTCCGTTTTCCAGCCCGACCGCCAGAGTTTCCGATTCCGCGACGGGCGAGCGGTCGTAAACGATTTTTCCGGGGAGAAGTCTGCTCCCGGATTTAATCGCGACGCATGTTTTCGCTCCGTCCTTGTCGCCGTTTCTGAACAAAACGGCGTTCTGATCGGTGTATCTTAATTCCGGCGCGGTGACCTTTCCGAGAGCCGTAATCGTGTTTGTCAGTATCCCGCTGGCGGTTCTGCGCGCCATGAGGTTTCCGTAAATGTCTTTCAATATGAGATTTCCTCCGCCTTCATAAACTGAAGCGTATACTTCGGTTATGTGCTGCGTTTTTGAAAGCGTTACGGTCACTTTGTTGCTCGAAAGAGAAGCCATCCGCATGCAGCCGCCCTGAATGAAGTAAAACCTGAATTTCACGTTGCATATCAGCGCGCCGTAACTGTAATCGATGGCATCGTCCATCAAGGTCGTTTCGCCCGTCGTCGGGTTGATTTTGTAAATAAATCGCGTGCCGGAAAACCTTTTGCCGGAAACGTAGAGCGAAGAGTCTTTCGGCGTAAAACTTGCGCTGCTAGCGATCAGTCCGCACAGGCTAAATTTGGTGGAAAACTGTCCGTCGGCATATTTGTAAACGCTCAGAACGTCGCCCCGCGAAACGGCGAAATAATCGCTCCCAAGGTAGTAAATTCTTTCTTTTTGTTTCGTTTTTTTAACGCGCCCCGTAACGGTGAGAGTAACGGTCATGTTCGCCGTCGCCCCGCCGACCACGGCGTAAACGACGTTTTCGCCGTTTCTGGTTTTCGCGTCGCAGGTCAGGGGAAAGTCGCCGTCTCCTTTTTCGCATATTTTTTCTCCGTTGAGATATATTTCCGCAGTAACGGAATTCGTTCCGCCCGCAGCAGAGTCGTCGGTTGCGGGCGAGTCGCCGGCGCCGGTCGCGTTGTCGGCTGCGTTGTCGGTTGCCGAACCGTCGGAAACGTCGCCGAACGTTGCGGAAAAGGCGAACGTAACCTTGTCTCCGCCGGATTCGAATTTTATGCCTTTTTGCAGAACGTCGCCGAAAAGCGCGGTTATCGTTTCCGTTTCGGATAGTTCGATTATCTCGTCGAGGTCTTCCCGTTTTTCGCTCGCGGCGATTCTTTTTTCGTTTTCGGTGGCTTTGTTATAAGCGATTCGCCCGTATCCCGTTCCGTTGGGATTTGTCTTGCGGATATTCGCGTCTTTTTCGGTTTCGTAATTCATAAATAATACTCCAATTTAAATTCGGGCGCGGCGATGCAGGCGTTCACGTCGGCGGCGTCGAATCTCAGTTTGAACTTAACGCCTTTCAGATAAGGTTTTAAAACTATCGGCTTGTCGCTCCCTTCGACGGTGTAAGTGTGTTTCACTCCGTCGACCGTAAAGGAAACCTTTACTTTGCCCTTCGAGTAAAATGTGAATTTCGTCAGAGTTTTGAGGGCGGGAACGCCGAAGTCGCTTTCTCCGTTTTCCCAGATCATTTTAAGCGGGTTGTTGAACATCGTCTTATCCTCGGTGTTCAGCGCGCAAACTCTGTTTATAATTGGCGAAGTTCCGTAAAGTTGATAGGCTCCGTCGCAGTCGATAATCATAAAATCGCTTAAAGTCGCGCCATTCATCAGCACGGCTTCGAGCGTTCTCGGGTCGAGTCTGAGAAGTTGAACGGACGCCGTGCCGTCGTAATAAACTTTAACGCGGATATAAGCGTAACCGTTGAAATACATGCCTTTGACGTAAACGTAGTCCGTGGCGAGCCTCTTTTCGAATCCCGTGGAAATTTTCTGCGTTGTAACTCCGTCGAAGCGGTATAATCCGTTCGTTGCCATAAAAAGTATGCAGTCGCCGCAGACTATTACGGAGTCGGCGAAAATTCTTCCGGAATTTATGAACAGGTTGGTCGCGGCAAATTGTCTCTGGTCGGTGTAAGCCGAAATTCGCGTTATTCCGAAAGTCCTGAAAACGTAAAGATAATCGCCGAAGCTCACGACTTTGATGAGGTCGCCTCCGGCGTCGTCCATTTCGATAAAACCGGCTTCGCTGAGCGAAACGTTCCAGTTCGTCGGGTCGAAATCATCAGAAAACCAGAGCGCGTTTCTATAGCCCGGGGTGGTGACGAAAAGTCTTTCGAAGTGAATGCACATCGAAGTGATTTCGGGCGCGTCGGGAACGATCGTGAGTTTCGTTCCGTCGAAAATGCATATTCCGCCCCCGCTTTTCGAAAATATCATCACGTTTTTGCCGTTGAAATTATATAACACGCCGACCGGGTCGGAATCGAAAGTGGTAGCCGTCAGTTTAGTGAACGTTCCGCCGCCGAAAGGGCAGACGTAGAGATACTTATCCGTGCAGTAAATCAACACTTTGTGAACGGGATTTCCGCTGCTATCGTAATTTTTAAAGAGATAGCATTTGCGGATTGTCAAACCCGTCGGGCAGACGTATTCGTTGAGAGCGTCCAGCCCTTCGCCGGGAACGAGCGTGCCGTCCGCGGGGTCGAAGTTTTCCATCGTTCTTGCGTAAACGTATCCGCCGGCAGTGGTGGCGAGAACGTCGTTGAAACCTCTTATCGGGTCGATTTTAACGGTGAGTTCGCGCGGCGTTTTTATTCTCGTTTTTCTCGCGGTCATTTCCACACCCTCGAAGTAGTTATTTTGCCCGCTCTTTTTTTCGGCTGAATTATTCCCGCGATCGCGTTTTTAAACTTGCTTTCCCAGTTGCCCGCTTCGGAATATCTTCCGCCGATCATGCAGTATTCCGCCGCGATTCCGTAGCAGAAAACGGTTTTGCCCAAAGGCGTGTTTTCATATTCGAAATCGCCGTCCGCGGTTTTTTCGGACGGGATGTAATCGTATATGACTGTCAGTTCTCCGGCGACTTTTTCCGTTTCCAGATAGCCCTCTCCCACGGAGAATACGAGGGCGGTTCCGCTCTGTCCGCGCACGCTTTTTATTCGGAGCGGCTTTTCGGAAAGAGTCGAAAAAAGGATTTTGCCGGGCTTTATTTTTTCCTCTTTCGTAACGGGGTAATATTCGGTCGCAACCTCGAAAAGAGTGTCGTTATAGCACTTTAACATTAAGTCCGTTTTCGCTTTGTTTTCGCTCGAAAGTTCCTGCGTTTCGTCGGAAAGCGCGGCGAGAAGCGTTTCGTCGCCGAGAATCCTCGCGGTGTCTTTTATGATGTCTTTTATGGTCATTTTCGTCCTCCTTTTTTAGCCGCAGGCGGTTGCTTTTCGGCAACCGCCTGCGGCTCAATCCGAAAAACGATGATTTACAAAAATCGTCGTTTATCGGCTTATACGGCAACTTCTGCCGCTTGATTGATGAATTTCAGGCGCATTTTTACGCTTCGGTTATGCCGGAAAGCATCGCCTGACCGCAAGGTCTGGAGCAGATGAGTTCGGCGTATTTGACGAGCGTGGCGGTGTAAGTGGCTTTGCCCGCAACCTGTTTGATGACCTTTCCGTCGTCGCCCTCGAGCCACTGCCAGTCGCAGAGCTGATGAAGAGCGAAGTCGTCGGTGTTCAAAAGGTACATCGTTCCGCTCGGGCAGAATCTGTCCGAAACGATGGGGATTCCGTTGTAGGTGAGAGCCTTGAATCCGCCTTTGAGGTTCTCCACGTCGAGGTTTCTCTTGTAGGTGGCGAGGTGCTTCATGAACGCTCTCTTAACGCCCGCAGAGCAGATAATGAAGTTGATTTTGCTGCCGGTGTTTTCGTCGACGTAGTCTATCGCTTCCTGAATTGCGGTTTCGCTTATGTCGCCGACGGAAGTTTTCATGTAGGGAACAAGCCATTTGTTGTTCGCTCTGTTCAGTCCGTAAATGTTGCCCGTGGAGGCGAAAATCGCTTTAAGACCGGTGAGTTCCTGATTGTAAGAACCCTGAACGGTCACGAGCGAATTTGCGGGAACGGTGGTGGAAGTCACGCCCGCGCCGTCGATGGTGAAGGTGTTGTTTGCTTTGTCCACGTCCTTAACTCTTCTCGTGCCGACGGTGAGTTTCGCGCCCTCCGCGCTGTAGAAGTCGATCATCATGCCGGGTATGACGGATTTAACGTCGGCGCAGGTGATCGTGTTGTCCTTAACGGAAGATACCTTGGCGATTACGCCCGTTCCGTCGCCGAAGAGCATTCTGCCCATGTTGAGCGCGGAAGATTTGACGAGTCCTTCCATTTCGGCGTTGAGAAGGTTGACGAACGCGCCCGCGTCCGATGCCGACGCCCTCATCGCTTTATCTGAAATTTCGATCGTGCCGTAAAGGTTTTTAAGCGTACAGACGAGTTGTTCGTAATTGTTCCCTGCAGAGATGGGCAAGTCGCCGTCCTCGGTTCCTGCGCCGATACCGCCGTTAACGCCGTACTGCGCGAGTTTTCTTACTTCTTTGCCCCAAACGTCCGAAGAGGTCTGCTTGATCCTTGCGAGGAAGGGGTTGATTTCGGTGTTGAGTTGCTCCGCAACCACGTCGAGATAGAGTGTTTTAAGCGCTTTGTCTGCGCTGCTGATTGTTACCATATTTTATTCCTCCGATTAAATAATAGATTTATAGCATTTAAAGATTTATAGCCCGAGATTTGTTTTAACGAGCCTTCCGGCTTCTTCGAACGTCCTCGGTTTTTTCGGCGGCGCGGTCACCGCCGTTCCGAACACGGGCGGCGCGATCGGTCTGTTTTTGAAAACGCGCAGAAGATAGGCTTTAACCGCTTTTTCGGCGTCGATCGTTTCCGCTTTTTCGCTCGTCGCCCGTTCTTGTTTTTCCTTCTCGCCGCCGTCGCTTATTTTTGCTTCGGCGGGCGGGGTCGGGTTGTTTTCTTCGGGCGGAACTGCGTCCTCATCGCCGCCCGTAAGAATTTCGTAAACGTCTTTTTCGTTTTTCTTTGCGGCGTTTTCCGCCGTGAGTTTTTCCGTCGCGGTCGTTTCCGCCGCGTTTACACCGTTTACCGCGTTGTCCGCTGCGGCGTTTTCCGCCGTAAGTTTTTCCGTCGCGGTCGTTTCCGCCGCGTTCGCACCATTTACCGTGTTGTCCGCTGCGGCGTTTTCGGTCGCAACTTTTTTGTCCGTCGCGGTCGTTTCCGCCGCAGAGTCGTCCCCTGAAATTTTATCCTGTCCGGAGGAAGCGCAAAGCCTCGTTATTTCCTCGTTCTTCTTTAAAATTTCTCCCTCGAGTTCCCTGAGTCTTTTGCTGCGTCTGGTAAATTCGGACTCAAGATTCCCGTACGCCTTAAGAAGCGACTTCACGTCCTTAAATTTTCCCAACGAGACTTCGGTTGCCGCCGCGCCTTCGTTATTTTTCGCCTCTGCGACTTGCGCCGCAACGTCCGTTTGTTCGTTACCTGTTTGTTTAATATCGTTTCGCTCCATATTCCCGTTTCACCTCGTTAATTTATTTAATGTCTGTGGTTTTATTTATTTCGACGGCGTTTTCTTCCGCCGCCAAGGCAAGTTTATGCCGTCTTAAATGTTCCACGGCGTTTTTCTTCGTCGTTTCGTTTTTTCTCACCGCTTCGCTTTCGGCGGAGAGCAAAAACCTCGTGTGTTCCGCAATGTGCAGTTTGTGGTCGTCGTATTCGTCTGCGTCCATGGGCTGTCTGAATCCCGTAAGGTTTTCTTCCGCGGCTTTGTTTATGTGCAGACTCTCGATGTCGAGAGTGTTGTCTATCGAGCCGAAGCCGAGAATTTCAAGCACTTTCGCCTTCGTTCTTTCGGACATTTTTCCGGTGGCATCGGAAAGCAAACCCGCGCCTATAAGTTCATAAACGGCACTTTTCTTCTGTGCGGGCGTAAACGAAAGTTCGCTTTCGGTGTCGAAAACCACGTCGTCCGAACCTATGTCGGAAGAGTTGAAATAGTGCAGTTCCACCTTGCCGTGATCGCCCGCGGTGCGCATGAGCCTCGTGTCGGTCGCGAATTGTTTGAAAAGCCGTATTATATGCTTTGCCGTTTCCTTTTCGGCGGCGCGGATATTTTCCGTAACGGAATTAAGCCTTGCGTCTTCCTGTTCGATAAGAAGTTGCAACGCCACGCCGGAAGTTCCCGCGGCGAAATCAGCCGATCTTGTGAATTCGCTCACGCCGCTTAAGAGAATGAATTCGCTTAAAAGTCTGTCCTCCTCTCTGTTGAGGTCGGTCGGAATCGCGCCCATCCCCATAAGCGACGGCGGGGTAGAACCCTGTCTGTAAACGATGATTTTTCCGGGCGAAAGTCCTTCTTCCGCGAGTTCGTCGGTGTCCACCGAGCCGTCCTCCACGGCGACGACGCCCATTGTGAGCCTGTTGAGGAATTCCTGTTTGCGGTTTTTCACGGCGTTGTAGGCTTTCTGAACGGGGATGAGCCTTTCCACCATCGAAATGCCGAAAAAGCACCCCGATTTGTCTATCGAATTCTGTTTTACGAACGGGAAAGTTCTTCTGCCTTCCACGCCGTTAGCGTAGGGGAGATCGCCTATGAACAAAATGGCTTTTTCGCAGGCTATTATAAGTCTGCCGTTCGGGAATTCCGAAGTCGGGCGTTCGTATTTTTCGATTACGAGCGCGCTGTCGTGCGCGACGGATTTGCCAGCGACGCCCTTATACGCGCCGTAAACGTCCACGTCCGCGCCTTCGGTTTTTATGCCGTAAAGCCGTTCGATGTCCGCAACTTTCATCGCTCTCGCCCTTATGATGCTCTCGCATTCTTCAACCGTTTCGTAGCAGAGCGAATCGGGATAAATTTCGAACGGGGAAACTGATTCCACCGTTATGTCGCCCTCGTAAACGTGCGTTCCGTCCACTTCGCCGAGCAGTTTGCCTGCGTTCGGGTTCCACCCAACGAAGTAGAAACCCGTTTCGCAGGATTCGCTCCAGCCCGTGGTTTTTGAAATCACGTCCTCGAGTTTCAATCTCTGATAGGTCGAATTCACGAGTTCGGTCGAGAGTTTCGCGCTTTTGATGTCGCTTTCTTCCGCGCCGGCGGCTCTCACGCTCATAACGGGGCGGATTCTCGTGAGCCTTGCGATTCGGGAATCGATTATCGGCGCGATGTGGTTGAACACGCTTCTGTTTTGCCAATAATAGAATTTTTCCTCTTCTTCCACCTCGCCGCGCGGAGTTATTTCGCAATACTGATTACCGTGAAGATATTCGAGGTCGAGTTCCCATTGCCGCTCGAGATCCCGTCTTTCTTCCTGCCTTTTGTAGAAATCGGAGAAAACGTCGTGCAGAATTTCGTCGTACGTTTTATCTTTTTCCGATATCTTTCGCTTTCTGATCTGTTCGCCGATTGTCATTTTTCGGTTTGTCCTCCAATAATTTTAATAGTCTTGATTTTTCCTTTTCAAGGTCGTCGTCGGAAACGCTCGCGATATCCCCGTCTTCGGCGGTTATGCCGAACAGGAGTTTTGCGGCGGAAATGTCCGGCGGAACGGATTTTTTCGTCACTTTTCGCTTGGTGAGTTTCAGTTCGTCCTCCGTTTCCGCAAACTCTTCAATCGTTTCCGTCGTGTCGTAGCCGATAGCGCGTTTAACGAGCGCCTTTTCGATTTTCTGTCTTGTTTTCTCGTCCATATTTCTAAGGAGCCGAGAATGTCTCAGCCGGATTTCCGGGCTTAATAAAATCCCGATTCCTCTTTTTAATCACCCCCGAAGCAGTTGAATTTGGCGCAAGTATAACCGAGAAAACGGAATAATCAAGACCTTTGTGAACGTAATCGGAAAAAATTTTTTCGGGAAAGGCGGATAAACGGTTGCAATAACGAAAAAAATATGCTATCATTAATAGGCTTGATTCAAAAATCGACTTACGGCCTCATGGTCAAGCGGTTAAGACGCTGCCCTCTCACGGCAGAATCTGCGGTTCGATTCCGCATGGGGCTACCAAAAAAGCGAAACGCCAACGTGTGTTGGCGTTTCGCTTTTTTGGTTGCCCCTAAGCGGAACGTACGCGGCAACGGAGTTGCCGTCGTTCGTATTCGCGTAGCGAATCTTGCCGAAGGGCTCCCGCTTGCGGGAAACGGCAAATTCCGCATATGATTACAAAAAAGTTTTGGAATCCACGCGGCAACTTGTTGCCGTCGTTCGTCGGTTTTCCGCAAAGCAATTTTTAACTAAATAACATAATTCATCGGCATTTTTGTGGATAAACCGTTTGACTTTTCCGAAAACCTATTATATAATTGAAATACATTGAATTTTACACTATCAACAGGAGAAAAATTATATGGCATTTTCTGAATTTCTTGACGGCAGACGCGACGCCGCAAAGGAACTCGTTAAAGAACTCGGCAACAGTTTCTCTTACGTCAG
>JALETB010000016.1 GCA_022781715.1 Clostridiales bacterium
GTTGAAAAAATGACTAAAGAGGAATACGGCAAAGCCGCCGTCGAAGCGGTAAGACAGTTGTCGCGCGACGTAGGTATTCCCACGTCTTTGGCGGGGATTGTCAGAGAAGAAGATATCCCCGAACTTGCACGTTCCGCTTACGAGGACGCATGCCGCCCCGGCAATCCGCGCGAAGTAACCGTAGAGGATATCGAAAATATTTATAAATCGTTGCTTTAAATTTTTATCGTTTAAGTAACGGCCGGGCGAAAGATTTTATAGATTTTATAGACGAAAAATTTTATAACCGATTGAGTTCGGGCGAAACGGAAACAAACCGATTTCGGCTTGATTCCGTTTCGCCCGCTTTTCTTTTTGTCTTTTTGTCTTTTTTCGCTCGAAATTACGTTGATTCTCGAAAATTTTTTAACGCGGCGCAAAGTTTTTGGTTAAATCGGTTGACAAGATTAATTCATTATGATAAAATTAAAAGGCTTTAAGCGTTGTCGGGCGAAAAGGCTCGGTTGCGGCGGGCGGCTTCAATTTTAAGGCGGCTTCAATTTTAAGACGGATTTAATTTTAAGGCGACTTTAATTTTAAGACGGATTTAATTTTAAGGCGGATTTAATTTTAATAAGCATATAGCGGCGCTATAGCCAAGTGGTAAGGCAAAGGTCTGCAAAACCTTTATGCCCCGGTTCAAATCCGGGTGGCGCCTCCAGCGAAACGGGTTGTAAGTTTTCTTACAGCCCGCTTTTTTTATCAAAAAGCACTTATATTCGATACAGTTTTATAATTCCCGACGAATGGAATTCCTATGAAACAATAAACTTTGCGCGGGCGGCGCGAAAATCGTTAAAAAAACTTGACTTGCATAAATAATGTTGTATAATGTGTTTGCAAAAGGTGGAGCGTGACGTTGCCGATGTCGGAATTTAGCCGCAGGCGGTTGCGTTACGGACACGTTTTACGGTATATTTCCGCTTTGCGGCATGTATTTGCGTATTAATTTTTGTGCGTATTGATTTAATTGAATAATTTAGCAAAACCGTCGCGAGGCGGTGACGCAAAACTATCGGGACTCAACGAGTCAGCCAGTTGCCGGATTATCCTTGTATGGATAGCCCGGCTTTTTTGTTCAGGCGGAGCATATCGCAGAAAGAACGCAGGAAGAACAGTGGCAAGAGCGCGGGAAGAACAGCGGCAAGAGCGCGGGAACGACATAACACGGCGAAAAGGACGAAAAGGACGAAAAGAATGAACGAAGGGATTAAAAACAGAATAAAACTTGTTTCTTCTTTTTTGATGTGCGTGCTTAGTCTGTCCGCCGCAATCACCCTTTCTTTCGCCTGGTTTGCCAAAAACGACACCGTAAACGGCGGCGGAATGTCCGTTGCGATCGAAAACGACTCAAACGTCGTGGGGCGGAGTATTTTATTGCGGACAAAAGCGACCCCGACAGCAGTTCTGCGCAACTGAAATTCAAAAAAATCACCAACGAACCCGTGCGAATGGGCGCGTATGATATTCTGGACAAAAGGCATCAACTTCTTGCCAAGGGGTATCTCAAAAGCGATATAGAAACGATCCGCGTGACGGGGAACACTCAGACGACTTATTTTTTGGGCACGCTGGAGAATAACAAAAGCAAATATCCGTTGCTGCCGCCGAGCGGCGACGTTAACGTTCCGCAGGAAAGCACTATCATTACGGACGACGGCGTAACGTATACCAACGTGCTTTCGAGCGTGATAAATTTCACGATTTTCAAGGCGGGCGAAATAAAGGCTCGGACGGACGGAACGGAGGGCTCTTATTTTGCGGGAACGTTACCCTCGGGGGACAGAATCGCGAAATTCATAAACGACAGCGCAACGGACAACCCGCTGACGCAGACGAGTAATCTCGTTCAGACGGGGGGTATCGACACGGTTACGACGGGCGAAGCGGAACAGTTCAATGGGCAGCCATGCCGGACGCTATTCATAATGTTCAGTTACGACGAGGCGATTATGGAAAAAATCTTTTCCGATAATCTCGGCAACAATAATATATATGTCGAGGATAGCGAAGGCAATCTTATAGACCTACCATTCAAGTGCGATTTGACGATTTCTTTTGAAAAAATCACGGGGTAATTACGCAGGGTAATCGCAAGGCAACGCGCCTGACGAGCCTTTTATAAAAAACAAAAAACGGACGGAGGTGAGAACGTGAAAAGAATATTCAGAAGTTTAGCGGCTTTATTAATTATCGTCATATCTTTTTCGGCGATATCTTTCGCGTGGCTCGCGAGCGGGAAATACCTTAATTTTCCGTCGTCGTTCGGCGGTTCGGCAACGCCTGCGTATTTTGCGGGCAGCGACGGCTCGGAAGAATATCCTTTCATAGGTGAGTTCAACGGCAACGGTCACAAGGTGACGAATCTGACGATTTCAAACAAAAAGGGTACGGGCGACCTTGTTTATTCGCCCACGAACGCTAATTTTTCAAGCGGTAATATGCTTTGTCGCGTCAACGATAGTACTAAAACGCAGGAAATCGAAATCGTGGGAATGTTCGGCGTAACCGGCAATCAAACTCCCACGGGAACCGGTTCCACAATGGATAAAGTGCGGTTCGTCAACTCCGGCACGCCAACGTTAGATAGCAACGGAGTTGTTGACGTGTCCGCTTACAAACCCGCGTTGATAACGCTCAGCGGCTCTTCAACCGCCGAGGAAATCGCCGTTTTCAAAAGAGACGAACAAGAAACCGACGGTAAGTTAAAACTCGCTTATCGCATTATTAATAACAATGCAAATGCGATAAACGTCAACGAAACAACCACAGGAATGACGCGCGAAGATCCCGATTTGCAACCCTCGAAAGATACCGACACTTAATAAAAAATAGCCCTATAAGCCGATTAACGGCAAAAAAAGAAGGTTATCGCATAAAACGCGATAACCTTTTTAATTTGTTTTTTCGGTTTAAAATCAATCAATAAAGTTTGATTTTTTCTTCCACGTAAGCGGCAA
>JALETB010000036.1 GCA_022781715.1 Clostridiales bacterium
TTGGGAGGCTCTTTTTTTATGCGTTCGTTAAATTATATTCAACAAATCTGTCAGTTTTTCTATTTTATAAGTTGGAATTAAATTATCCGAATATGGTAAATTATTGGGATTAAAGTGGCAAGTTGCAACGCAGTTATTGATTCCGAGGGCGATGTCCGATACAATCGAGTCGCCCACTATGAGCGATTTTTCTTTCTCGAAGTTCGGAATGTGTGTGGCGACATAGTCGAAGTATTCCTTCGAAGGTTTTTTAAAACCTATCTCGTCGGAAATGAAAACGTCCTCGAAGTAATGCGCGATTCCCGAAAGGGCAAGCCTTCCGCGCTGAACGGCTTTAAGTCCGTTCGTTATCATAAAACATCTTTTGCCCCGCTGTTTCACTTCATAGAGAAGCGCAGGCGTTTCCGCCATAAGAATGGACGTTCCGGCAAGATTATTTTCATATGTTTCATAGAATTTTTCGATATCGAACGAAATGTTTTTAACCTGAGCGTATTCCTCGAATCTTCCGATGACGACGTCGTGGCGGGTTAATTTCCCGAGAGAATAGAGATCCCATCTTTTCTGATTTATGTTGCTGTAAATATCGTAGTCCTTTTCTTCGGCGGGTATGCCGAGCGTTTTGCAGGCTTTAAGAAAACTTTTTTGCCCCGTGTGGTAAAAATCGAACAGCGTATCGTCCGCATCGAACAAAATAATATCGTAACTCATAGGATAATGATAGCAAAACCCGGGGGAAAAGGCAACTTTTTCCCTGCGGTAAAAGTTGACAATTCCGTAAAAAAAATATATAATCTGAGCATAAATACCGTGAATACTCAAAAGGAGAAGAATATGTCCGAAAATAAAAAGAAATACTATATCGGGATAGACCTTGGCGGAACGTTCATAAAGGGTGGAATAGTCGATGAAAAGGGGACTATCGTCGTCGACGATAAAATTCCCACCGAATCGGAAAAAGGCGGAGAAAAGGTTATGGACAACATAGCCTCGCTCGTGGTAATTCTTCTGAAAAAAGCAGGGCTTAAAAAGGAAGAAACCGAAGGGATAGGCATGGGCGTGCCCGGGATGATAGACAGCAAAAACGGAGTGGTTATTTTCTCGAACAACCTGAAATGGCACCATCTTAAGATTTCCGAAGGCGTGGAAAACCGCACGGGGATAAAAGTTAAAATAGCAAACGACGCGAACGTAGCCGCTCTCGGCGAGGCTGTTTACGGTGCGGGCAGAGACGTGGACGACAGTATTCTGCTTACACTCGGCACGGGCGTAGGCGGGGGAATTATCGTCGGCAACAAACTTGTCGAAGGTAACAAATCGGCAGGCGCGGAACTCGGGCATATGGTTATCGCTCACGGCGGCGAACAATGCACGTGCGGCAGAAAAGGTTGCTTAGAGGCTTATGCTTCGGCAACCGCGCTCATAAGAGACACGAAAAGAGCGATGGAAGCCCACAAGGACAGCAAAATGTGGGAGATAGGCTCTCTCGACGCCGTCACGGGTAAAACCGCTTTCGATTATGAAAAAACCGACGTCTACGCGAAAGAGGTCGTCGATAATTACGTTGAAATGCTTGCCTGCGGAATAGCGAATATCGCCAACATTTTCCGTCCGCATACGGTTATGCTCGGCGGAGGCGTTTGCGCGCAGGGAGACAATCTCATCGTTCCGTTGCAAAAAATCGTGGACAAGGAGATTTTTGCCGGCGATCTGGGGCCGAAATGTCCGATAACCGTCGCAAAACTCGGCAACAAAGCGGGTATTTTAGGCGCAGCCGCGCTTATTTCGAATTTATAAGAAACGCATTTAAATATAATCATTATAAAATAACAAAAGCAACTCGTTTCGGGTTGACAAGACGATTTAAAAATGCTATATTAAAAATATTATGCGGCTATTGCGGGAGGAACAGAGTTAATGGCATATTTCAAGGTGTCGCTCGCGGGTGATCTCGGCAGCGGGAAAAGCACCGTCGGCGCAATATTGAAAGACAGGTTTTACGCCGATATCGTTTCCGTCGGGAAGATTCAGCGCGAAATGGCTGAAAAACTCGGCATGAATACAAAAGAATTCAATATTTATCAGGAGAAGCATCCCGAACTCGACAAGCAACTCGACGATATGCTTGCTTCTTATGAAAATAAAGAGGGCAGTTTCATTTTCGATTCGCGTATGGCGTGGCACTTTGTGCCGAGCGCGTTCAGCGTGTATCTTAAATGCGACGCGGAAGAAGCGGCGAAACGCGTTGTCGAAGCGAAGCGCGCGGATGAAAAATATCTATCCGACGAGGACGCTTTCGAGCAATTGAAGGAAAGAAGAGCGAGTGAAATTCAGCGTTATAAAAAATTTTACGGCGTAGACATAACCGATATGTCGAATTATTGTCTTGTTGTAGACACAACAGGTAAAACGCCGGAAGAAGTGGCGGATTTAATCGTGCTCGCCTGGGCAAAAGCGATTAAATCGGTATAAGTTCACGGTCGGTTGCCGATTGAAAATAACAGAGAAAACAAAAAAGGAAAGGATAAATTATGCATTGGGCAGAGAGAATTGCAGAAGAACTTATTAACGAAAATCCCGGAAAGGAAGAATTTTTATGCGTTGCAGGGACAAGCCCTTCCGGTTCGGTTCATATCGGAAATTTCAGAGACGTAGCCACGCCTCTGTTCGTCGTCGAAGCGTTGAAGAGAAAGGGCAAAAAAGCCAGACTCATGCTTTCGTGGGACGAATTCGACAGGCTCAGAAAAGTGCCGAAAAACATTGCGGCTATCGCTCCCGATTTCGATAAATATATCGGCATGCCGTATTGTATGATTCCCGATCCTCACGGAGTATATTCTTCGTTTGCGGAGTATAACGAAAAAGAGTACGAGCAGTCGCTGGAAGAACTCGGTATCGATATCGAATATCGCTATCAGGGCAAGGAATACCGTTCGGGAAGATACGTCGAAGGCATTCTCACCGCGATGAAGAAAAGAAAGGATATTTACGATATCCTTATGAAGTATAAAACGCAGGACAGCGACGAGGGCGAAAGAGAAACTTATTACCCGATCAGCGTTTATTGTTCCGCGTGTAACAAAGACTTCACTCAGGTTCTCTCTTATAACGAAGAAACCGAGGAAATTACTTACAGATGCAAGGCTTGCGGAAAAGAAGAAACGGTAAACTTACGCGATTATCATATGGTTAAACTCATGTGGAAGATCGACTGGCCTATGCGTTGGGGTGTAGAGGGCGTTGATTTCGAGCCGGGCGGAATAGATCACGCTGCGGCTTCCGGATCTTACGTCGTCGCGAAGGATATCGCAAAGGAAATTTACGGCGTAAAAGCACCGAAATTCCAGCCTTACGGATGGCTTTCCATTGCAGGACTCGGGGATATGCATTCTTCCACGGGAAACAATATCACTCCGGCAACAGTTCTTGAGGTTTACGAACCTGAAATGGTCAGATGGCTTTTCGCAAAATACGCTCCGACGGACGGATTCGCGTTCAATTTCGACGACACGATCATTCGTCATTACAGCGAATTCGATAAAGGTCTCGAAGCAGTTAAAAACGGCGAGGCGGACGAATATAACACCGCAGTTTACGAACTGTGCATGATAAACGGAATCAACGTCAAAGCAAAAGTTCCGTTCGGCGTTCTCGCGTCGGTTGCTCCGATTGTCGATTTCAATCCGCAGGCGGTAAGGGAAATGCTTGCCAAAATCGGAGTGGAATTCGATAAGCGCGACGAGGAAAGACTTGTCAGGGTTAAAAACTGGATAACGAAGCATCAACCCTCCAAAATGTATAAACTTCTTGAAAAGCGAAACGACGAGTATTACGCCGGGCTTACGGACGAAGAAAAGGCGGCGGTTAAAAAACTCGCGGATTATATCGAAGAACACGACAACGTCAAAGAGCAGGAAATTCAGCAGTATCTTTACGGCATAATCAACGATCCGTCGCTCACTAAAAAAGAAAACATGGCAAGACAACAAAAATTCTTCGCCGTATTCTACAACGTTCTGTTCGGTTGTGACAAAGGTCCGAGATTGTATTTGTTCCTTTCGGCTGTCGACAAATCGAAATATCTTAATCTTCTTAAATTTTAAAATAGAACGCGGAGCGACGAAATGTCGCTCCGCGTTGAGGTGATAAAATGGATAAAAACTTTAAATTCGGAACGATAGAGTATGTTCGTCCAGACTTTGAAAAAATGAAAAAGTCCGCGTTCGGGTGCGCGGAAAAAATCAAGAACGCAACGAGTTACGACGAGGCGAAAAAAGCGTTTCTCGAATTCGATAAAGAAGAAAGCGCGTTTTTCGATATGGTCACCGTCGCGAGCGTCAGACATACGATAGATACGAGCGACGAATTTTACGATAAGGAAAACGAGTATCTCAACGAGCAGATTCCCGAATATTCGAGTTCATATATGGAACTTGCGAACACGCTTTACGATTGCGCGTTTAAAGACGATTTTGTCAAAGAATTCGGCAATTCAATGTTCTCGAATATCGAAATTCAGAGAAAATCATATTGCGAAAAGAATATACCGCTTTTGCAGAAAGAGGCGAAACTTTGCAGCGAATACGAAAAGATCATCGCTTCGGCGGATATCGTTTTCGACGGTAAACATCTGAATTTATATGGAATAATGAGTTATTTCGAAAATGCGGACAGACAGGTTCGTCACGACGCTTTTAAGGCTTATTCGGATTTTTACGCATCGCATGAAAAACGTTTTGAAGAAATCTGGGACGAACTTATAAAGATCAGAACGGAGCAGTCGAAAAATCTCGGTTTCGACAACTATATTCCGCTCGGGTATTTAAAACAGGGAAGAACCGATTACGACGAAAAGGACGTTGCGTCTTTCCGCGAGCAGGTAAAAGACGAACTCGTTCCGTTCTGTAAAAAACTCTACGAAGCGCAGGCAAAACGTATAGGCGTCGGCGACTTTAAAGCGTACGACGAAAAACTTATTTTCGCCGACGGAAACGCAAAGCCCGTCGGCGACGACGATTTCCTGATCGAAAAAGCGCGCGAAATGTATCACGATATGAGCAAAGAGACGGGCGAATTTATCGATTTTATGCTCGACCATGAACTCCTCGACGTGAAAAACAGACCGCATAAGGCTTCGACGGGATATATGACTTCGCTGAATTCTTATAAAGCGCCTTTTGTTTTCTCGTGCTTCAATCAGACAACCGCTGACGTGGACGTCCTCACGCACGAAATGGGGCATGCTTTCGCCGGATATATGGCGATGAGAAATCAGCCGATTTCGGCGTATTATTCCGAACCCACCGATATTGCCGAAATACATTCGATGAGCATGGAGCAGTTTGCATATCCTTACGCGGAGTATTTCTTCGGCGACAAGGCGGATAAGTTCAGGTTCGCGCACTTGCAGGAGGCGTTGACCTTCGTTCCGTTCGGTGTTGCCGTGGACGAATATCAGCATATAATTTATGCAAATCCCGATCTTACGCCAAAGCAGAGAACCGCCGAGTGGAAAAAACTCGAAGAAAAATATATGCCCTGGAGAGAATACGGCGATATAGATTTCTTTGCAAAAGGCGGCTGGTGGTATCATAAGATACACATTTTCCTTTATCCGTTCTATTATATCAATTACACGCTTACCACAATGGGAGCGATGGAATTTAAGAAAAAGATGAACGAAGACAAGGTGAACGCCTGGAAAGATTATCTCAATCTTTGCAAAACGGGCGGAAGCCGCGGATATATAGAAACGCTCAGATTTGCTGATCTTTCCGTTCCTTTTGAAAAGGGAAGCGTTAAAAAAGCGGTTTCTTATGCCGAGCGGATACTTCTCGAAGAAATAGAAAAAAACAACTAAGGGTAAACTTATGAATTGCATTTTTCCAAAAAGAATCGTTGAAGAGAGCGGAATAACGAATTCCGCCGCTCTTTTAAAAGTACAAACCGTTCAGATAGGGTTAAACGAAAGCGATCTTGCCGTTTTCGAAAAAGGTTCGCACATAATTCTCGACTTCGGTAAGGAATTATCGGGCAGCCTCAGATTTTTATGTTTCCTCAGCGACGGCTCGGCAAAAATCAGAGTGCGGCTCGGCGAGTCCGTTTCCGAAGTTTGCCACAATGTGGGCGAGTGCGGCGCAACGAACGACCATGCCACGAGAGACTGGACGTTTTTAATTCCTCGTTTCAGCGATCAGTTGCTTATGAACGGCGGCTTTCGCTTTGCGAGAATAGACCTTTTAGAGGATACCGTCCTTTTGGTGAAGAGCATAGTTTGTCAGAGCGACGCTTATGATAAACCGTTCGACGGTTCGTTTTCTTGCGACGACGAACTCGTGAACGAGATTTTTAACACCGCCGCTTACACTCTTCGTCTTTGCATTCATAACGATATGATCTGGGACGGAGTTAAGAGAGACAGACTTGTCTGGATAGGCGACATTCATCCCGAGCAGATGGCGGCAAACGCGCTTTTCTCCGATACGACGTTCATAAAGAATTCGATTAAATTCGTCAAAGATCAGACTCCGCTTCCCGGATGGATAAACGGTATGCCGACCTATTCGCTCTGGTGGATTATAAATCTCAGAGATTACTATTTCAGAACGGGCGACAAGGCGTTTGTCGAATCGATGAGAGATTATCTTATTCCCCTCGTCGGGCAGATAAGCGAATATATAACCGACGACGGAGAGACGACTTTCGATTACGATTTCGTCGATTGGCCGTCGCATCCGCAAAACGAAACCGAAACGGATAAAAGAGCCGACGAAAAAGCCGGCGTTCACGCGCTCTTTATATGGTGCTTTACTTGCGCGAAAGAACTTTTCGAAATTCTTAAAGAGGATTCGTCAAAGGTTATTTCGTCTCTCGTAAAACTTTCCAAAAAGTCTTATAACGTAAGGAAATTTAAGCAAATTTCAGCAATGAGACTGATGGCGGGGGTCGGCGATGAAAAAGACGTGAAACTCATCCTTGAAAACGGCGCGGAAGGGCTGTCTACGTTTATGTCGTATTACATCCTCTATTCGATTGCCGAAAGAGGTCACGGGGCGGAAGCACTTGATATGATGAAAGAGTATTACGGCAAAATGCTCGGACTCGGCGCGACCACTTTCTGGGAAGATTTCGATATAAAGTGGGCGGAGAACGCCGGCAGAATCGACGAGATTCCGACGAGCGATAAAAAAGACGTTCACGCGGATTACGGCGCGTTTTGTTATAAGGGTTTAAGACACAGTTTCTGCCACGGCTGGTCGAGCGGCGTAATTCCGTTCCTTATGCGTTTCGTGGCGGGCGTGAAGGAAGTCGGCGTGGGAGGAAGCGAACTCGTCGTTTCGCCGAACTTATGCGGGCTTAAAAGGGTAGACGTCGTTTATCCGACGAAACTCGGCAAGGTTAAAATCGCTATAGAACACAACGGCGAAAAGGTTTCGACAAAAGTCGACGCACCCGTCGGAATAAAGGTAAATGTAAAATAAAATGACGGCTTCGGGTTAT
>JALETB010000105.1 GCA_022781715.1 Clostridiales bacterium
TGATTTATTTTCCTATTAAGCGAGTGAATATTTTAAATAAAAACACTTTATTAAATAACGATTTACGTCGTTAATCGACTTATAGGCGAACTTATTGGGAATTTTAAAGAACAATATATCTTTATACGGCGGCAGCCCGGGCGTTTAACGCCCGGGCTGCCGCATCAATTTAAATTATTACCGACGAAAAATTACAGAATTATCTTTCTGCCCATTCCGGTCGTGTAAATGTTCATAACTCCTCTTTCGCGCATAAGATCGCGGATGTGAAGCGAATCGAGACTTGACGTGTTGAATCCCGAACCGTTATCGTTGTTGTATATCCAGTCAACGGCGGGATAAAGGCAAACTTTGATATCTTTTATTGTGTTGTAGAACGCGTCGCTCGTTCCGTTTTGTCCGTGGTGAGCCATCTGTATGACCGTGCAACTTTCGATTTCCTTCTTAGTCCATTCGTCTTTCAGATAAACGTCGCCACGGCTGCCCATGTCACCTGTAAACAAAACCGACTCGCCGGGGGTATCCATTTTAAACATTATACCCGTGTTGTTTCCGTAATTGATATCTCTTTCCGTATACCAGGCGTCGTTTAAAACTTTCATCGTGACGTACTCGCCCAACTTATATTCGTCTTTGTAATGCGGTTTTATTACTTTTTTAACCTTTTGCGGGTTGTTTCTGACTAAACCTTCGAATTTATCGCAAAACGGATAGTCGCTGTCGCTGCTCAGATTCTTCACCATTTCCGTAGTCGGAAAATCATAATACAAATTCTCCACCACGATATCTTCATTTTCGAGCAACTGCGCCAGAACGGTGGTGTGATCGGTGTGGAAATGCGTTAAAAACCAATAATCGACTTTGTTCGTGAACGTCCTGAGAAGTTTCAGCATAATATCCGTATCCCCTGACACATAGCCGCCGTCGATGGCGATTACTTTGTTGTCGGGAGTAATTATGACGTAGCCCATGGCCAGTGTTACGCTTTCAAGCGAAATCAGTTGAACTCCGCCGAGAAGAGGCTTGTCTTCTTCGCTTTTTTCTATTTTAAGATCGGATATATACGCCGTTTTTTTTGCGGCAAAATCAAGGTCTATTCTGACAAAATTTTCACCGTTTTCGGTGTAAACCATAGTTTTGAACCGAACTCTGTTCCACTCGTTCGCAGGATAACCGTAGTCAACGAGGTCGCCCTCGGCTTTATAAACTCTGAGGGTGTTATTATACCCATTTCCGTCGTATTTCAGACGAAACTCGACCGTGACCGTATCGAACGTTTTCAAACCGTCTATTTCGTCGTTCTTTATGCGTAAAACCGCAGTTTTGTCACTGAAAGTCAATTTTACCGCATCAGTGCCGTTATAGCCGTTTTTGCTTTCGACGATCGTCCCGCCGCTTACGGTTATATTGTTTTTCGAGCCTTCTTCAGCCGAAACTTTTGTTGTTCCGCCGACAAAAAACACACCCATAGACAAGCAAACCCCGAGAATCATTACAAGAATTTTATTTAAAATTTTCATTTACGACGTTTCCTCCCTGTTATCGCTATCGAAGCGGCGACTGCCGCAACGGACAAGACCGGAACCGTAGCGACGCTGCCGCCGCAACCGCCGGAGGTTTTGCCCGAATCGACAGAACCTGCCGAATTTGAAGAATCGGTCGATTTAACTTCGTAAATCGGATAAAGCACGCAATCGGTGATTATGCCCGTAAGGCTCTTGCTCCAACCTTTGAACGTATACCCTTCTTTTGCCGGTGCAATCGGTGCGGTCGCCGTTCCGTATCCCGAAACGTTCTGACTGCTTATTATCTCGCCATTTTCGGACATAAAACGAACGCTGCACATCCACTTATTCTGAATATACGTCTTTCCGAGAGACGATTTTTCGCCGCTTCTGGCATTCGTCGAGAGCGTTTTCATGCCGCCGTCTTTGATGTTGCTCAATCCGGAAAATGTATTCCCGACATACTCGTATTTTCCGCTGTTGTTCGTTATCACGAGATTGTCTATCACCGCCGTTGCGGACTGTTCGTTCTTAGTGTAACAAGCAAGCCCCACCGTGTCCGACGAAGTGAAAGAATTCGCAACCGATAAAACATTGACGAAAGAATCTTCACTGTCGCAAATACCTTTTTTGTCGACCGTCCACGCTCCTTTTTTCGCATCGAACTTAACACGGTAAGTATATCCCGCTTCGAAAACGTTTGTTTTGTCGTTCAAAGTTTTGCTTGAAACGACGCCGTCGCCGAAAAGCATATAATCGGTCATCTCGGAAAGTTTACCGAGTTTTGACGAATCGCCCGCGACAACTCCGAAATAACCGCCTGCGCTTCTCCACTGCAAATCGAACGTGACGATCGCGTTTCCGTCATCGATCTTCGTATAATACTCAGTGAGACATTCGGCGCCCGTTGCAACGATATAAGCGTTATAATCGTCCTCATTCACAGTCGCCGCGCTTGCGGTTGCGCTTCCGCCAAACGTTGAAACAATCAACGCCGACGCAAGCGCCGCTAAAATAAATTTCTTTTTCATATCGTTCCCTTTTTATTGTTTTTTTGACAAACAGGCTTATTGTGAAAATAAGCCTGTTTTATCTTAATCCGGATTATTTCGAGAACACTATATCCACGATATATCCGTGAGTGACGGTTTTCTCATCGCTGTCAGTAGGTATGCCATTGACATACTGATTTTTCTTAAAATCAATTCTCTCGTCAGTCAAATCTACCGCGTGTTCATAGTTCCCATCTTCGTTCATGACGCAGTAACTGCTGATTGCGCCGCTTACATAGTCCGAAATATAACTACCGTCTGGTTTAGTGGGATATAATCTCGACGCAGTGTTGACGAAGTTACCTTCATTCGGATTTTCGACGCCTTCAAGGCTGTTCGCGTAGACGATTGTCATCGTCTTATACCCTTCGGCAATCTTTTCCTGAATGACCGCGCCCGAAATAAGGCACCAGAATTGACCGGAGCCGTCTATCGAGCTCATTACCCAGCCTTTACCCTCGATATACTGCACGGCTCCGTTAGAATTCGCGTCGCCGAGCATCCACGTGGACTTATCTTCTTTTTCCTCGGGTTCACCCTTTTCAAACACTATATCGGCAATATATCCGCGAGTGATCGCTTTGCCCGTATTATCTGCGGCAAAACACCAGATATACTGGTCTTTCCTAAAATCGATTCTTGTATCGTTCAGATTAACGATATGTTCATAATTTCCCGCTTCGTTCTGTTTGCAGTATTGGCTGAGAAGTCCGCTTACATAATCTGCGAAATAACTTCCGTCCGCTTTCCAGGGGTATAATCTGGACTCGGAATTAATAAAGTCACCTTCATTCGGATTTTCGACGCCTTCAAGGCTGTTCGCGTAGACGATTGTCATCTTCGTGTATCCTTCGGCAATCTTTTTCTGAATTATTTTGCTCGAGATAAGGCACCAGAATTCACCGGAGCCGTTTACCGGGCTCA
>JALETB010000063.1 GCA_022781715.1 Clostridiales bacterium
CAACATCGAAAGGGCGGCGTTCCGCCTCGGCGGAGGAAACTACAAAGCCCCCGTTCAGACGGTTAAGGACTTCTTCGACGGCAGGCGGTCGGAGCGGATTTATGGCGTTAAACCGACTTATAGCCGGGGATTTGAACTTTCCGACCTCAATGAAGGCGTTCCGCGTTTTATCTCGGATAACCTTAAAATCGGCATAAAAGACATGGGCGGAAAATTGAAAGGGTTCGACAGCGGCGAGGCGGTTCTCACGGGTTACGAAACAAGGTCGTCCAGCCCGGTGAGGATTCTGCGCGGCGACAATGCGGAAAGCGTTTCCGTGGAAAATCTGTTCCCCTGCGGCGAGGGGTGCGGTTATGCCGGCGGGATAATGAGCGCGGCGGTGGACGGAATCAAAACCGCGATCGCCATTGCGGATAAGTTCGGCGCGGACAAATAGGCAAAATAAATTTCGGACGATAAATTCCGGCGCGGACAAATCGGCAAAATAAATTCCGGACGGACAAATTGAAAGCGATTACAAAAAAAACGAAATCCGTCGGGAATCGGAGCGAAAGACTTTTTATCTTTCGTTTCGGTTTCCGGCGTTTTTTTGTTTACTTTTTTAAATATTTATAATATAATACTAATATAAAATCGCGCGGAATTTTTTAAACTCTTTTATAGTTTTAAAAATTTTCGGAAAGCAATCAAAATGGAAATCGAGTATTTAGGTCATTCGTCATTTTTTCTTAAAGGCAACGATAAAAGCGTGGTAACCGACCCATTTGAAGGCATAGGTTATACGGTGAAACGCGTCGAATGCGATTATTGTCTCGTTTCGCACGAGCATTTCGACCATTGTTATACGGAAGGCGTGAAGTGCCGCAAAATAATCAGAGACAGCGAGGACGGTTTTGTTGTCGTCGATTCTTATCATGACCACAATCTCGGTGCGCTTCGCGGCAAAAACAGAATTTTTCTTTTCTCCGTCGACGGGATAAAATTCTGTCATATGGGCGATATCGGCGAATATTATTCCGACAGGCTCATAGAAGAAATCGGCGAGCCGGACGTTCTTTTCATTCCGGTCGGCGGAAATTATACGATAGACGGTAAAGAGGCGGCGAAGTTTGCGGCGGCTGTCAAGGCGAAAATTACGGTGCCTATGCACTATAAAACAAAGAGGAGCGAAATCGATATCGACGGCGCGGAAGATTTTCTGATGCGCATGCCGAACGTGATTAAAGTTCCCGAAAAAATCGAACTTACCAAGGAAACGCTTCCGAAATTCGAGAGCGTGTTCGTTTTTGACGATAAAAATTTTTGAGAGGTTAGAAATGGCTGACAATTTCACGATGACGAAGTATACCGAAGAATACCTGAAAGCGAAAAGTATTTACGATCTGAGGAAAATTTTAAGAGGGCTCGGCGGAGTTCCGGGGGGAAAAGGCAAAGCCGATCTTATCGAAGCGGTTTTGTCGATTCAGGAAAACGCCGTTGTTCCCAATCGCAGCGTAAGGGGCAGAAAACCTCTCGAAATGAAGGAATATGCCGATAATTTCGAAAAGAAAGCCCTGAGCGAAAGCGGAGAGTTGCTTCACGGCAGAATTTCCGGGTCGCTTCCGGGCAAAATTCCGGAGGATATTCCCGAAAAGAAATATAACAACGGCGAAAAGCGGGACATGCAGCAGCCTGACGGGTTGTCGGTGGCGAGTTTTTCCGATTCCGAACTCAAGGACGAAGGCGCGCCTGCGGACGTTAAAGCCGAAGGCGTTTTCGAACTGCATCCCGACGGTTACGGATTTTTGAGAGCGGCGAACTACGAGTGTACGACGAAAGACGTTTTCGTCGCCAGGCCGCTCGTCAAGCAGTACGGTCTGCGCCGCGGCGATTTCATCGTGGGAACGAGCGCGAAACTCCGCGAAACGGGTGCGGCTGCGCTCAGAACGGTTTATTCCGTGAACGGTTATTTCCCGGAAAAACTTTTCCACCGTCCCAATTTCGACGACTTGACGGCGAGGTATCCTTGCGAGAGGTTTACCCTCGAGAAAAAGGACGCCGAGGACGACCTTTCGATAAGGTCTATGGATTTGTTCTGCCCGATAGGTAAAGGGCAAAGAGGACTTATCGTCGCGCCGCCGAAAGCCGGCAAAACCACGCTTTTAAAGAAAATCGCCAATTCCATAGGCGACAATTATCCCTCCGCTCATCTGATAACCCTTCTTATCGACGAAAGACCGGAAGAGGTTACCGATATGCGGGAGAGCGTGAAGGGCGAAGTGGTTTATTCCACGTTCGACGAAACGGCGGAGCATCATATCAAAGTTTCCGAACTCGTCATGTGGCGCGCGAAAAGGCTTGCGGAACTGGGCAAGGACGTGGTTATTCTTCTCGATTCGCTCACAAAACTCGCGCGGGCGTATAATTCGAGCGTGCCGTCGTCGGGCAAAACTCTTTCGGGAGGTATCGACCCGATCGCGCTTCAGCCGCCCAAAAAGTTCTTCGGTTCGGCGAGAAATATCGATAACGGCGGAAGCCTTACGATAATCGCGACCGTTCTCGTGGAAACGGGCAGCAGAATGGACGACGTTATTTACGAGGAATTCAAAGGAACGGGCAACATGGAACTTATGTTATCCCGCCAACTTTCCGAGCGGAGAATATTCCCCGCGATAGATCTTTACAAGTCCGGAACGAGAAAAGACGAACTCCTGCTTACGAAAGCGGAACTCGATTGCGCTTATTCTTTGCGCAGGCTTCTCGCCGAGGATAGAAACGCGAGCGAAAACGTACTCGATATGATGGCGAAGTGCTGCGACAACGCGGAATTCGTAAAAAGAGTACCCGAATGGATAAAACTCGCGAGAAAGTAATTTCACCGCGAGGTTCGGCATTTAACTGCCTCGGCGAACGCCCCGAATATCTTTTCGGTTACGTTTTGCTCCATTCTTTCCGGATGAAACTGCGTGCAGATAATATTTTCGCCGTAAATCGCCGCTTCGGGCGTCAGGTCGGGCGCGACGGCGACGATTTTTGCGTTTTCGGGAACGATATCCGCCGCCTGGCAATGCGCGGAATTAACGCGACCTAATCCGCCGAATATTTTTCCGCAGGCGGAAACGGGGTGAAAAACGTCCGTTTTTCCCGAGTGACCGTTCACGTTTTTCAGCGTTCCGCCGAAGAATACGTTCACGAGTTGGAACCCTCTGCATATCGCGAGAACTGGCAGACCTTTTCCGACGAAATAACCGAGAAGGTCGAATTCGAGTTTGTCCTTCACGAAATTTACGTCCCGGGCGGGAACGTCGCCGCGATAAAACGCAGGCAAAACGTCGCCGCCGCCGACGAGCAGAAGTCCGCCGTAAGCGTTTAAGTTTCCGGGGGATAAAGAGCAGTCGTAACCGAGTGAAACAAGGTCGAGCGCGCGGAGATAAGTTTCCGGCGGGCGCGGATGCGCCACGAGAACAAGCGGCGAAAGGTTTTTTCCGGCGAGGCTTTCATTTCCGGCGAGGCTTTCATTTCCGGCGCGGTTTTCAATTAATAAATCCGACATCATACGATATTTTATAAAAAACGACGAAAAAATGTGACTTTGCGGCAAAGAACGTCTTTACGGTGACTTTGCGGCGAAGAGATAAGGAAGTTAACGTTTATGAAAAAAATAGGAATGGTCGTTGCTCTCGAAAAGGAACTCACAGCCTTTTTAAAAGAGCAGACCGTTGAAATAAAAGAAGACAAATCGGGCGCGTTTCACGTGCTTGAATTTAAAATCGGCGGGTGCGAGGTGATATGCGTTAAGTCCGGCGTAGGCGAAATTTTCGCGGCGGCGGCAACACAGTATCTCATCTCGGTTTATAAGCCCGAAGCGATAATCAATTTCGGCATCTGCGGCAGTCTGACCAAAGACCTCTGCGTGGAAAAAGTCGCGCTCGTCAAAGGCGTGGTGCATTACGCATTCGACACGTCCGCCGTGGACGATATCGAGCCTGGCAGATACGAGCAGTTCGACGGCCCGATAATCCCCTGCGACGAAAAACTTCTTGCCGCGGCGAGAAAAATCTCGGGCGGCGAATTACCTGAAGTCATCTGCGCTTCGGCGGATAAGTTCGTTGCGGACGGCAGCGAAAAACGTATGCTCAGAGAAACTTACGGCGCGTCCGTTTGCGAAATGGAAAGCGCGGGAGTTCTGATTACGTGCAAAAACGCGGAAGTGCCTTGCCTTATAATCAAAGCCGTTTCGGACGGCGAAGGCGGGGCGGAAGATTATGTGAAACTCGCCCGCAGAGCCGCCGGGCAATACGTCGGGCTTATAACGAAACTTCTGACCGACATAACGGACATCGGGATATAACATAAACGGTGATTTTTTCCGAATACTGAATATATGAGACTAAGAAGAAAGAAAAAACTCGGACTCGCGCTCGGGAGCGGCGGCGCAAAGGGAATGGCTCTTTTAGGCGCGCTCAAAGCGCTGGAAGAGGAAAATATAGAATTCAACGTTGTTGCCGGCACAAGCATAGGCAGCGTTATCGGTGCGCTTTACGCGAAGGGTTACACCGTCGGCGATATACTCAGGTTAAAGGATTCGTTAGGCGTGAAAGACCCGCAGAACGTGTTGCTCTTTTTCCTCGGCGGGCAGGGGCTTACGGGCGTAATGCGCCGCGTTACGGGCGGAGCCTATTTCGACGATCTGATAAAGCCTTTCCGGGCTGTGGCGACCGACCTTATAACGGGCGAAGAAATCGATATCGGTACGGGCGACGTGTCCACGGCGATAGCGGCTTCGAGTGCAATTCCCCCGGCGTTCCGCCCCGTCGAAAGAGACGGGCGCAGGCTTGTGGACGGCGCGTACGTAAACAGCGTTCCCGCGGACGTGGTCAAAGCCCTCGGCGCGGATAAAATCCTCGGCATAGACCTGGGTGCGGATACCGACACCAACGAGAACATAAAGCGCGCTCTTGATGAACTTTACCCCGAAAACGGCGTTAAACTAGGGAAAAAAAACGAGCAATGCTATAAGTTTTCGGATTACGTGCTTACTCCCGACCTGAAAAAATACACGGGCGCGGACATTACGCGGCTCGACGAGATGTACGATATAGGTTATGAAGAAGCAAGAAATAAAATGAATTTTGTGAAAGCGGCTCTCGGCATAAACTGAAAAACCGCAAAATCGTTGACATATGAGAATAACTTCCAGAGAAAAAATATTCGCGCAGTATTCCGTTTCGCCCGATCCGTCGATAACGCACAGGGCTTTGATACTCGGCTGCATCGCGAAAGGGAAAACGTACGTAATAAATCCGTGCATGAACGACGAATCGCGCGCGGCTATTTCGTGTATAAAAAAACTCGGCGCAAAGGTGAAGGTAAAAAACGGCGTGGTGGAGATAAAACCGCCGAAAGTTCTTTCGAGCGGCGGGAGAATCGATTGCGAGTGCAGCGAAACCGTTATGAGATTTTTGTGCGGAATCGCGGCGGGCAGCGGAATGAGGCTCGAACTCACCGGCGACAGAAGGCTTTGCCAGAGGTCGATGAGAAACGTCAAAGAACCGCTCGAAGCGATGGGGGCGACGGTCGCGCTCAAAAATTACAGCGTGCCACCCATTCTCGTGGAGGGCGAAACGGTAAGACCGATAGATTATTTTCTGCCGATAGGCAGTTCGCAGGTCAAATCGTCCATTCTGCTCTGCGCGCTCACGGGCAAAGTCCGCGCGATCGTCAAAGAGGGAACGCGCTCGAGAAACCATATGGAAATTCTGCTTAAAGAAATGGGCGCGGACATAACCGTCGACGAAACGAACAATTCCGTCGATATGAAGGAGAGCGAAATAAAAGGCAAAAAACTTTACGTCTGCGGCGATTTCACCGAGGCGGTTTATTATCTCGCGCAAGGGCTTCTGAGCGGCAGGGTAGAGTGTAAAAACGTGGGCGTTAACCCCACGAGAACGCGCGTTCTGCAACTTTTCAAAAGAATGGGCGCGAAGATAAAGATAACGAACAGAAGAATGCTTTGCGGCGAACCGATAGCGGATATCGTCGCCGAAAAAAGCGACCTCAAAGCCATTCTCGTCACCGACGAAGAGGCTTATTCCGTTTTCGACGAACTGCCGGCTCTCGCCGTTGTTATGGGCATGGCCGGCGGCGAAAGCGTCATTGCGGAGCATAAGGCAATCAAGGAACTCGACGCAGATCTTTTCGACGAGATTTCCGAAGCGATGCGCTCCGTGGGCGGAAAATGCAGGAGATTTTCTTCGAAAGACGCGGCGGGAATAGCGATAACGGGCGTTGAAAGATATCGCGGCGGCAACGTGAAATGCGGAAATTCCGCTTCGGTCGGCATGGCGGCGGCTATTGCGCTCACCGTTTCGGAAGAGGGCGGAGAAATAGAGGACGAATACGTCGTGGACGCCCAATATCCGAAGTTCTTCGAAGCGCTCGGCGCAAATTCTTTCGCTTACGTATGCAGACGCGCGCTATTGTCGGATATTTCCGAAACGCACGCTTTTCTCTTCGTCAAATCGGGTTTGAGCAACTATTCGTTCGGAGTTAAAGAAATCCACGGAGCGAAGAAAATTTCCGCGGAAATAAAAGAATTCGACGGATTCGAGGTCTGCCCGGAGTTTGCAGGCGAAGCCGCGAAAAAGACCATAAAATACAGAGGCGTTGCGAAAACGACGAAGTCGCCCGACGCGGTTAAAGGCTCGGAGGGAATCGCAACCGACGGTTTCGCGCTTTCCGCCGCGCTTAAAAAAGCGCAGATCGCAACCGACGGAGCGAGAGTTCTTCTTCTCGGTTCGGGCGTGGCGGCGAAGAACGTTGCCGAAACGCTCATCGGCGAAAAAGCGTCGGTCAGCGTTTACGACCCTGAAAAAAGCGGCGTTGATCTGAAAAAGAAAATAAACGAGCAGGCGTATGCGCTCGGCGAATTGTCGAAAGACGTTAAATACGACCTTATCGTCAACGCGACGAATTTCGGCTCGGGCGGCAAAACGGGCGTTTCGCCGATAGACGACGAAATTATCGCAAACGCGGGAAGCGTTGCCGATTTCGCGCGGACGGACGGCGAAACGGAATTGCTGAAACTTGCCGCATCTCACGGAATAAAAACGATAAACGGCGAAGAACTCGCGTTTTATAAGATATACGCGGCGGCGAGCCTGTTCTCGTCCGTCGAACCGGACGTAAACGCGGCGCCCGGGCTTTACGACGAATATAAACGAGCGGAGAAATCTTCTGAATGATAAAATTAATCGGCATAAAAAAAGTATATAAGTTCGACGACAGAAAAACGGATGCCCTCAAAGGCGTTTCGGTCGAATTCCGCGACTCCGAATTCGTTTGCGTGCTGGGCCCTTCGGGCTGCGGAAAAACCACGCTTTTAAACATAATCGGCGGACTCGATCGTTATGATGACGGCAATCTTTTCATCGGCGGAAAATCCACCAAAGATTTTTCGGACGAAGATTGGGATACATACAGATCGCGACTCGTCGGTTTCGTTTTTCAGAGTTATAACCTTATTCCGCATCAAACGGTTATCGAAAACGTCGAAACGGCTCTCACGATAAGCGGAGTTTCGGGCGAGGAGAGGAGAAAACGCGCCATAGCCGCGCTCGTCAGGGTGGGGCTTGAGGAACATCTCAGAAAAAAACCCTCTCAACTTTCGGGCGGGGAAATGCAGAGAGTGGCGATAGCGCGCGCTATCGTCAACGACCCGAAAATGATTCTCGCCGACGAACCCACCGGCGCGCTGGACAGCAAAAACAGCGTGCTTATTATGGATTTGCTCAAAGAAATTTCGCGCGACAGGCTCGTCGTAACGGTTACGCATAACGACGAACTCGCCGCCAGATACGCCACGAGAACGATAAAAATGCGGGACGGACAAGTCGTGTCCGACTCCGCGCCTTATGCCGGGCAAAACGAAGTTAACGATAAGTCCGCCGGAAACGTCAGCGCGGGCGATAAGCCGGGTGTGAACGATAAGCCGGGCGTGGACGATAAATCCGTCGGCAAACCGAAGAAAAAGGCTGAAGAGAAAAAGTCTTTCATGTCTTATGCGCTCGCGGCGAAACTGAGCCTTAAAAACCTTGCGGGGAAAAAAGTCCGCACGATTTTTACTTCGGTGGCGGCGGCGATTTCCGTTCTCGGCATCGCGCTGGTCGTCGCCTGCACGAACGGACTTAATTCTTTTGTCAACAAGGTTCAGAAAGATGCGATGAGCGCGATTCCCATAACGGTAAGCAACTCCGCGGTGTTCGATTCGTCGGGGATAATCGACAGTTTTATGTCGGGTTATTTTTCGGATAAGGACGGCGCGTTCGATTACGAAAAGAAAGCGATTTCGATAAAAGCGACGCTTAAAGATACGTTCGCGCGGGCGGACGCTTCAAAAACGCCCGTGACGGAAGAATACGTGAATTACGTGCGCGATAATATCGATTTGTCCAGAGCGACTTATTCTCTGGAAAAAAGAGTGAAAAAGAACGTTTTCAAAACGATCAACGTTCCCATTTATTCAAATCCGCCGCTTAAAGGTCCCATAAACGTGTTCGTTCCGACCGCGAGCAACTGGACGTGCCTGCCGGAAGATTCGAAAAAAGTGGAGGAGCAGTACGAAATTCTCGCGGGGTCTTATCCTGCGAAGAGCAACGAACTCATGCTCGTCACCGATAAAAACGGCAGAATCACCGACACGAATCTCCTGGCGTATTTCATCGACGTTTACGCCGCGATTTACGATTCCGTATCCGGCGCGGACAATATAGAATACTCTTATGATAAAATTCTCAATTCCGAAATAGAATACTCTTATGATAAAATTCTCAATTCCGAAATCGGGAAATTCTATCTCGTTTTAAACGACGACCTTTACGTTAAAAACGCAAACGAAACTTTCTCCGCGCGGGAAATTTCGCTCGAAAAATACATCAACAAACTCTATTACGTCGGCACTGGGGAAAATGCCGATAAAAAATGGACGAATTCCGCTGCGGGCAACGGAACGCGCGGAAACATCGTTCTCACCGAACTCAAACAGTATATCGGAGCGAAAGCCGTCGAGGGCTTTTCGCAAATCGTCGGATGCGATATTAATGAGATGAAGTGTTATGACGAAAACCCTTACGACGAAGATTTCCGCGTCGATACGACGAATGGTTACGAACTGAAAATAACCTGCATCGCGAAACTTAAGGACGACACTCAGTGCGGAATGCTTTATTCGCCGCTTTGTTACACGCAGGCTCTCAACGATTATATTATAGAAGATTCGGCTTCGTCCGAGGTCGTCGCCGCTCAGAAGAACAACAAAACCTCGAGCGTCGTCGCGGGGGCGGAATTTAAAAATTACACCGCCGCGCTCGAAAATCTCGGCTATGCGGAACTGCCCACTAAAATCTATTTTTATCCGAACACGCTCGGAGATAAGGACTATCTTCTCTCCGTTCTCGACGCATATAACGAGGGAAAAGCGGAAAGCGAAAAAACTTATTACGTGGACAACGTGGGGGCGGTTATGGGTGTCGTCAGAATGATAGTCGACGGAGTTGTTTCCGTTCTCGTCGTTTTAACGTCGGTTTCGCTTATCGTTTCCGCGATAATGATAGGAATAATAACTTACGTTTCCGTTATCGAGAGGACTAAGGAAATAGGCGTTTTAAGAGCCGTGGGCGCAAGAAAAAAAGACGTCGTGCGGCTGTTCGTCACCGAAACGGGAATGATCGGCGCGATTGCCGGTGCGATGGGGCTTGCGGCAACGTTTATAGCGGAAATTCCGCTCAACGCGGTTATGAAGAGCATAACGGGCGTTGGTTCGCTCGTGGTTTTGTCGCCGCTTCACGTTCTCGCAATTCTGATCGGTTCGGTGATAGTCACGATTGCCGCAGGGCTTATTCCGTCGCTTTTCGCAAGCAAAAAAGACCCTGTCAAGGCACTTCGGAGCGAATAATATGGAAGAAAGAAGAAAAACAAACGCAAAATTCACGCTCGCAGGTTTCGGCGCGGCGTATTATTCTGTTGCGGTGGTGTCGATTCTTCTCGCCGTAACGATTTTTTCGTTCGCGGTTCAGGTTTTGTCGGGGAGTTCTTCGGCGGCGGAAAAGTTCGCCGAAACCGACGTTTACAAATATTTAAGCAATTGCGCGTCACCGCTCGCGATAGCCGTTTCGGGGCTGATTTTCTGCAAATCGTTCGGTTGCGGCGTGAAAGAAGCCTGTTTAATAAGAAAAGCCGAGCCGAAGTTTTATCTTTACGCGGTTTTGCTCGCGGCGGCTTCGTTTTTCGGGCTTTCTTCGGTGAACGGATTGTTCATTAACTTTCTCATAAAGGTTTTCGGCTATAATTACGTCGAGTCCTCGTTGCCTGCGTTTTCTCCGATAAACGTGGTTCTGACCATCGTGACGGTATGCGTTCTGCCCGCCGTTTTCGAGGAGTTCTTTTTCAGAGGAATCTTAACGAGAAGTTTATCATCTGCCGGCAGGCTCAACGCCGCGCTTATTTCGGGACTTTATTTCTCGTTGTTTCATATGAATCCGGCGCAAACGCCTTACCAGTTCATCGTCGGCTTTTGTTTCTGTCTGCTCGCGCTCGATTCGGGTTCGGTTTTTCCGACGGCTTTAGCGCACTTTCTCAACAACGCCGTCATCGTTATTTTAACTTATGCCTGTCCCTCTTTCACGGGTTTTACGGGCGTATGGTTTATAGTTTCTCTCGTTTTCGGACTTTTGTGCCTCGCCGCGTTTCTGTTTTTAACGCTGAAAGGCAAGGTTAAAGAGGGAAAAAGCGAGTATGGTTACGATTATAAAACTTTCTTTTTGTATTCCGCGATAGGCGTGGCGGGATGCTTGCTTATGTGGATATCGGTGCTTTTCGTATGATAAAAATCAGAATAGTTGCCGTGGGCAAAGTCAAAGAAAAATATTTTTCGGAAGCGATAGCGGAGTACGCCAAAAGGCTGTCGCGCTATTGCGAATTTTCGGTGGCGGAAGTAAAAGAGGAAAATTACGACAAAGCCACGCCGTCGGCAATCGAAAAAATCTTGTCGGTCGAGGGCGAGAGAATAGAAAAGTCGATAAAAGGTTTGCCGGTTTGCCTTGCGATAGAGGGTAAAAAGATGACTTCGGAAGAATTTGCCGCTTTCATAAAAAGCAAAACGGACAGAGGAGAGGGCGAAATAACCTTTATAATCGGCGGAAGTTACGGCATAGACGAGCGAATAAAAAACGCCTGCAAGGATAAAATATCGTTCTCGCCGATGACTTTCCCGCACACGCTCGCAAGGGTTATGCTCGCCGAGCAGATATACCGTGCGTTTACGATAATCGCGGGAGCGGAATACCATAAGTGAGCGGGGCATTCCTGACCGACATAGCGGAGAACGATAAATGAAAAGCGAAAAAGAAAAATTCATGACGCTTGCCTTGAAGGAAGCGGACAAAGCCGAAAAAAAAGAAGAAGTGCCTATCGGCTGCGTAATCGTCAAGGACGGAAAAGTGGTGGCGAGGGCGCATAATCTCAAACAGACGAAAAGGCTTGCCACGGCTCACGCCGAGGTTCTCGCGATTGAAAAGGCTTGCAGAAAACTGAAAGACTGGCGGCTGGAGGACTACGAAATTTACGTAACGCTCGAGCCTTGCGCCATGTGCGCCGGGGCGATTGCGAGCGCGCGGATAAAAAAGACTTATTTCGGCGCATACGAACCGAAAGGCGGCGGAGTGGAAAGTAAGTTCCGTATCCTCTCGGAAAGCGGACTCAATCACGTCACCGAATACGAGGGCGGGGTTATGGAAAAAGAATGTTCCGAAAAGATAAAGACGTTTTTCAAAACCCGCAGAAAGTGACGGGACAATAAAATTAAAAGTAACCGGACATAAAATAATTTTTCGTCCGCCGACGTTTTTACTTGCTAAAAATCGAATGATTATATATAATAGAAAGTGACGGGTATTCTTGGCTTGCACGAGAAAAAACTTGAGTTTGAAATGCGCTCAGCGCGCTAATTTTGGAGGAAGCAATGATAACACACAGCACGGAGATAAAACTTTTTGCAGGCAATTCCAACAGACAACTTGCCGAGGCAATCGCAAAAGAATTGAAGATTCCTTTGAGCGACGTTGAAGTCGGACATTTTTCGGACGGTGAAACGAGCGTTCATCTCGGCGAATCGGTAAGAGGCAGGGACGTATTCATAATTCAGTCCACCTGTACTCCGGTCAACGAGAACCTTATGGAACTTCTCATAATGATCGATGCGCTCAGAAGGGCTTCCGCCGGAAGAATAACGGCGGTTATGCCGTATTTCGGTTACGCTCGTCAGGACAGAAAAGCCAAGGCAAGAGATCCCATCACCGCAAAACTCGTCGCGGACATAATCACTTCCGCAGGTGCGGACAGAGTCCTCACTATGGACCTCCACGCAAATCAGATTCAGGGCTTTTTCGATATCCCCGTCGATCATCTCGTCGGCGGACCTATCCTTTATAAATACTTCCAGAAATACGTCGACGACGATTTCGTTGTGGTATCTCCCGACGTAGGTTCGGTTTCGAGAGCGAGGAACGTCGCCGCGAAACTCAACTGCCCGATGGCTATCGTTGATAAACGTCGCCCAAAGGCCAACCAGGTCGAAGTTATGAACATAATCGGCGACGTGAAAGGCAAGAGATGCCTTATGGTGGACGATATGATCGACACCGCCGGCACGATTTGTCAGGGCGCGGAAGCTCTTTATAACAACGGCGCGAAGGAGATTTACGCTTGTTGCACGCACGCGGTTCTTAGCGGCCCCGCCATTCAGAGAATAAAGGATTCGCACATAACGAAACTCGTCGTTCTCGACACCATTCCGCTGCCGGAAGAAAAGAAAATCGACAAAATCGAAATTCTTTCAGTCGCGAAGGTTTTCGCTCAGGCGATCAATATCGTTTATAAAGATGCGAAAATGTCTGAAATTTACGAGAAATAAGAAGTAACAAACGAAAGAAAGGGTTGCCGAATTATCGACAACCCTTTTACCCCGTTAAATAACGGATTAAACATCGTCGGATATAAGGATAAAAATGTATATTGTTGCGGGGCTCGGCAATCCGGGCGACAAATATCTTAAAAATTTGCATAATTTAGGCTTTATGGCGGTTGAACTGCTTGCCGAAAAACACGGCGTGTCATTTGACAAAAAAGGTTTTAAAGGTCTTTTCGGCGTGAAAAGTATCGGCGGGGAAAAGGTGATTTTCTTAAAACCGCAGACCTTTATGAATTTAAGCGGCGAGTGTATACGCGAGATATCCGCTTATTTCAAGGTGCCGAGCGAGAACATTCTCGTCATTTACGACGATATAGATATCGATATCGGCGCGCTCCGCATACGTAAAAACGGTTCTTCCGGCACGCATAACGGCATGAGAAACATCGTTAAAGAACTCGGCACGGAAAATTTTCCGCGCGTGCGTATAGGCACGAAGCCTGAGGGGAGTTACGATATCCTTTCCTACGTTTTGTCGGACGTGAAAAAAGAGGACGAGCCGAAATTCAGATTTTCGGTTAACGAAGCGGTCGCCGCCGCGGACGACTTTATTCACGGCAAAAAGATCGAGGACGTAATGTGCGCACACAATGCCGCCAAATACGCTGAATAAAATGCTGAAAAATTATCTCACCGCCGAGCAATCGGGCGAAGAAATCTTATCCATAGTAAACGCAGTCCGCGGAGGAATTCCCTCCGCGGTTTTCGGCGTGTCCTTTTCGGAGAAGTGTCACATCGCTTCCGCAACCGGTCTGCCCGCGCTCTATATCGTAAAAGACGGCGTTTACGCGTCCAAAGTCGTGGAGGAATTAAGGGGACTTACGGGCGAAGACGTTGTGTATCTTCCGCCGAAGGACGACGTTCTGCTTTTCAAAACGGCGTTCGAAAAATCGAGATTTTACGAGAGACTTTCGGCGATTTATAAAATTCAGTGCGGCGCGAAATACGTCGTCGCCACGTTCGAAAGCCTTTTGCAACTCTTCCCGAAAAAGATTCCGTCCGTCGAAATAAAGCGCGGTCAGACTATCGACCCTTACACGCTTGTTTCCGTTCTCGCGAAAATGGGCTACAAAAGAGAGGAATTCGCCGAAGAGAAAGCGACGTTCGCGCTCCGCGGCGATATTTTCGAAATTTATCCCGTTAACGGCGACAATATTTACCGCGTGGACTTTTTCGGCGACGAGGTTGAAACCGTCACAGAGTATGAAAAGGGCAACAAGGAAGAAAAAACTATCGTCGGCGGTTTTACGGCAATCGCCGCGACCGACGCCATAATAGAGGAGGGTGACAGGCAAACGGTTAAAGACCGCCTGCGCGAGTCCGTTCTCAAATTCAAAACTCTCGCCGTTAAGGACGACGCGAGGCGCATAGCCGCAGAAATTTCCGAAAAAATCGACGACGGCGCGTGCGACGATTCCTTTCAGTTCATTCTGCCGATACTTCCGTCGGTAACGAGCGATATCCTGTCGTATATGCCGCAGGAAACGGTTGTGGTTTACGACGAATGCAAAATGCTTTCCGATTCGCTTTCCGCGCTTATCAAAGAACACACGGAGAGGGTTCTCACCCTTTCGCGGGCGGGCAGAGCGATGGATTTCACAATTCTGCAACTTTCCGACAGCAACAGCCTTATCGAACGGCTCAACGGTTTCAGAAGAATGGCGTTGCAGAACATAACCACCGCCGTAAATTTCTTCAATCCGCTCAAAACGTTCAACGTAAAGTGTTCGCCTGTTGCGAGGTATTCGGCAAAGCCGGACGACCTTTTCCGCGATATATCCAACTGGAAGTTCTCGGGTTATAAGATAATTCTTTGCTGCGGAAGCGCGGCGCGGGCGGATAAAATGGCGGATGAAATTCTCGCTCACGGCTCTCCGTGCGTTCGTTCGGACGCTCCCGACCTTCGTTTCGGCATAGCCGCCGTCACGAGTTATTTCCTGCCGTCGGGCTTCATTTATCATTCGGCAAAACTTGTCGTTATCGGCACGGGCGATATTTATCTCGATACCGGCAAGGAAAAACGCATTAAACGCAAGCGGGGCGATTTGTTTCAGGCTCCAGAAGTGGGCGATTTCGCCGTACACGAAGTTCACGGCGTGGGCTACGTGACCGGCGTTCAGAGAATAACCACTCAGGACGGCAGTAAGGATTACGTTGCCGTTCAGTATCTCGGCGGCGATATGCTTTACGTCGGCGTCGATCAGATGGACAGGCTCACGAAATACGTCGGCGGAGATAATCCTACGCTCAATCGGATAGGCGGCAAGGAGTTCGACCGCATAAAACAACGCGTGCGCGCCTCCATCGCCGAGATGACGATAAACTTAAAGCAGTTATACAAGGCGAGAAAAGACAAAAAGGGTTTCGTTTTTTCAAAGGATAACGAACTCACGCGCGAATTCGACGATATGTTCGAGTTCGAGCCGACCGACGACCAACTTCAATCCATCGCCGAGATAAAAGCCGACATGGAGAGCGACAAGGTTATGGACAGGCTTCTCTGCGGCGACGTGGGGTTCGGCAAAACGGAGGTTTCGTTCAGAGCGGCTTTCAAGGCGATTGCGGACGGCAAACAAGTCGCGCTCGTCTGCCCCACGACGATACTTTGCGAGCAGCATTACCGGGCGGCGGTGAAGAGGTTTGCACCCTTCGGAATAAGGGTCTCCTCACTCAACAGATTTCGCACTCAAAAACAAGCGGAAAGCGTCGTTAAAGGACTTATAGGCGGGGATATAGACTTTGTTATAGGCACTCACGCGCTCTTTAACAAGGACGTGAAATTCAAAGATCTCGGACTTCTGATTCTCGACGAAGAGCAGCGTTTCGGCGTGGAACATAAGGAAAGGCTGAAACTTCTCAAGGACAACGTGGATACGCTCACGATGACGGCTACGCCCATCCCCAGAACGCTTCATATGTCGCTTTCCGGCATAAGGGACATAAGCACCATTTCCACGCCGCCCAAGGTGAGAATTCCCGTTCAGACTTACGTCACCGAAGAGAGCGACGCGCTCATCGCCGACGCAGTCCGCCGCGAACTTTCGAGAGAAGGGCAAGTTCTCATTTTGTATAACAGGGTGGAAACGATTTATAAATTCTCGGAGCGGGTGAGAAGCATCCTTCCGGAGGCGAAAATCATCGTTGCGCACGGCAGAATGGATAAAAGAACGCTCGAGGACAGCGTTATGAGTTTCTACGACGAGAAATATAACGTGATGATCGCGACTACGATAATCGAAAACGGCATCGATTTGCCCAAGGCGAACACTCTTATCGTCATCGACGCCGATTATCTCGGGCTTTCCACGCTCTATCAGTTGAAAGGCAGAGTGGGGAGAAGCAACGTCATGGCTCACGCTTATTTCACTTTCAAAAAGGAAAAAGTCATTTCGGACGCGGCGTATAAACGCCTTTCCGCGCTTATGGAGTTCACCGAAATGGGCAGCGGCTATAAAATCGCTCTTCGCGACCTCGAAATAAGGGGTGCGGGCAACGTTTTAGGCAAAGAACAACACGGGCATATGGACAAGATAGGTTACGAGTTGTATAGCAAATTGCTCAAAGAAAGCCTCGGCGAAACCGTGAAGGATTTCGATACGGAACTCGATGTGAATATGGACGCATTCATTCCCGAAAACTATGTTTCGTCGCCGCCGTCGAGAATGGATTGTTACAAGCAAATCGCCGAAATCAAGACTGCCGCGGACGAGGAAAGAGTACGCTCTTCGCTCGAGGATAACTACGGAAAAGTCCCCGTAGAAGTCGATAATCTCATCATTATCGCAAAATTGAAGGTCGCCGCAAGGAGGCATAACGCCGTTAAAATTTCCCTTTCGGGCAAGCGTGCTTTCGTCGCTTTAAACGGGCTTGACAGTTTGAAAGAAGAAGGTTTTTTAGACAGGATAAACGGCGCG
>JALETB010000086.1 GCA_022781715.1 Clostridiales bacterium
TAATCGGCGAAAAGGAAGCCGAAAGCGGAGAAGTCGCGATAAGAAAGAGAGGCGTAGGCGATATCGGCAAGATGAAACTCGAGGACTTTGTCGAACTTTGCAAAAAGCAGGTCGAAACCATGGAAAAGTGGTAAGCGAAGAATTGTATCAATGTAGTCTTGGCATGATAAAAGTCAGCGTATAAGTCGATTAAACGGCAAATATGTCGCCAAACGATAATTAATAACGACAATTGATAAGGGGCGGCTGCGGGTTTAAATTAAACCCGCAGCCGCCCCGCTTTTTTTAAATTTTTACCCGTATTTGCTTGTTTTTATATCTTCGGAGTAAGTTGCCCGGTATGCCGCTTTCTCCGATTGAAATTGCTATATGTCTTTCCTGCCTACGAGATAATCTATATCCACGTTGAAATAATCGGCGACAAGCCAAAGCGAGCGGATACTCGGTTCTTTTTTGTTCAAAAGCCACGCGCTTATCGTGTTTTGCTTTAATCCTATTTTATTTGCAAGTTCAACCTGAGTTAGGTTTTCTTCTTTCATTAATTCTCTTATTCTTTCCGAAACAATAATTTTCATGATACCCTCCTTTAATTGTTGACATTTTAGCACTAAGGGAGTACAATAATAAAAAATAGCCCCTTGGGGCTATAAACAGGAGGATATTTATGAAATATTGCACAAAATGCGGAAACGAATTGCTTGACGAAGCCGTTGTTTGTCCGAAATGCGGGTGCGCGGTTGAAGGGGTTAAAAATCCCGTAACGGCGGGTAATCCTTCGGGTTTGAAAACCGTAGCGAACGTCTTTATGATAATCGGATGCGTCGTTGGGGCGATGATGGCTTTTCTTATTCCGCTCGCTTGGTGTTTACCTATGACAATATCTTACAACAGGAAGATAAAACAAGGAGAACCGGTAAGCGTCGGATTTAAAGTGTGTTGCTTGTTGTTCGTGAATGTTATAGCGGGAATTTTAATGTTGTGCGACAATGAAAATTAATAAATAAAACAGGGCGAAGTTTATTGTGAGCCGCTGTCAGAATAAAACAAAAAATCGGCGGATAAGTCGATTAAACGGCAAATACGTCGTCAAACGATAATTAATAACGATAATTGATAAGGGGCGGCTGCGGGTTTAAATTAAACCTGCAGCCGCCCCGCTTTTTATTGAAAATATTTCAGACGGCGAATGGTATCTCTAATATTTTTTGCCTATTATACTATCCTAATATTTTTTGCCTATTATGCTTTTGAACAAGGGAGCAAGCAGAAGCAGAGAAGCGAGAATCCATGCGCCCGGATCGGCGAAACAAAGTCCCGCAAATGCCGCAGACGAAGCCGTCGACGTGATCGCTCCGCCGTTTATCAGCGGGGGAAGGAAAACGCAGATGAGTATTCTCGCCGCAAGTTCCATTATCCCCGCGCCGAGAACGTAACCCGATTTGCAGATGCCCTGAACCGCGCTTCTCACCACGATAAGAAACCCGAGAACGAAATAGAGCGAGAAATCGACGTAAACGAGAATGTTTCCGAATTTAATCGATTCGGCGGTAATTTTTTCCGCACTCATGAAGATATATTGATACGCCCCGCCTATAGATAACCCGAAGCCCGCCCCGAGACATACGAAGGAAATCACGAGCATTATTATAAGCGATTGCAGAGTGCCTTTTTTAATCGCGTCGTAATTGCCTTTGCCGAGATTCTGCGCGTTGAAACCGAGAATCGCCACGCCGAGTCCGTTGAAGAACGACATAAGGAAGTTTATGAGTTTGTTCGCCGCGCCCACGCCGTTCTGTGCGGGGGTGAGAGGAAGCATGATTCCGTTTGCGTCCATGTCGAATTTAACCACGCCGCCTTGCATCACGATTATGCCTATCGCGAGAATGGAAAACTGAAGCCCGAGCGGCAATCCCTGTTTCAGATGATTGAGAAGTTCGCTTGCCGAACACTTGAAATCCTCTTTTTTCAGCCGCAGGGATTTGTATTTTATCATGGTATAAACAAAACAGCCCGCCATGCTTAAAAACTGAGTGATTACGGTTGCGACGGCCGCGCCCGCGGGGCCCGATTTTAAAACGGCGAGGAAGAAAATGTCCAGCGCGACGTTTATCGCCGTGGAAACGACGAGAAATACGAGCGGCGTGAGCGAATCTCCGTAGGACCTCAGAATTCCGCAGACGAAATTATAACCCATTTGAGTTACTATTCCGAGGAAAATCACGAAACAGTAAGAATACGCGGCGTCGTAAACCTCTTTGTTCGTCGGGGTTACGTTGATAACGCCGAGAAGCCACGGCAGAAGAATTATCGACAAAACCGTGAGAACGGCGGAAACGATTATCGTGAGATAAATCTGCGCTGCGAAAGACCGTCGCACACCCTTTTCGTCGTTAAGCCCCACGCGCTTAGCCGTTATAACGCTGAACCCGGAAGTGCAGCCGAACGCAAATTGCAGGAAAATGAACGTCAGAGGGCTGGTGTCGTTCACCCCCGCCACCTGCCCCGCCGTCAGGGTCTGTCCGCAGATTATCGCGTCGGTTAAAACGTAAATCTGTTGCAGAAAATACGAGAGCATGATGGGCGCGCCGTATAAAAGCAGAACTTTCCACGGGCTGCCTTTCGTCAAATCCACCGGCTTCGATAAATATTTTAAAAAAGACTTTTCTTTGGTCATAAAATCCTCTTTCGGGATGCTTTTGCGTGCCGCGAGCCTGCGGGTAACCGACAGGCTCGCGGCACACGCGCATTATACAACTTTCGCCGCGAAACCGCAAGCGAAAAAATTGCGATAACCGAAATTTTCACCCGCTTTGCCGCCGCTTCTTTTTCGCCTCGCGGGAATTGCTTTAAAATCATTTATTTCGCATAAAAAACCGATAAATTTTCGTTATTCGTTTGACACTGTTATGTAAAAATAGTATAATAATTATAAATGTCGGTACATATGCGAACGAACCGTTATGCGTCGCGGCAAACCGGCAAAGAAAACCGTTTTACGGCAACGGTTAAACTACTTTTTCACTTAAAGGAGGGCTTATAATGGCTCATTTGCAGGAGGCGGCGGTTAAGCAGATAAACGAAATCTGCGAAAGATACAAAGACGAAAAGACCCCGCTTATGATGATTCTGAGCGACATTCAGAAGGAATACGGCTATATTCCTCTCGAAGTTCAGGAACTCGTTTCCGAAAAGACCGGAATTTCCGTTGCGGAAATTTACGGCGTGGTCACTTTCTATTCTTTCTTCTCTCTTATGCCGAAGGGGAAATACGTTATCGGTTGCTGCCTCGGCACCGCTTGCTACGTTAAAGGTGCGCAACAGGTTATCGACAAATTTTCCGAGATACTTCAGATCAAACCCGGCGAAACGAGTGCGGACGGAATGTTCACGCTCGACGCGCTTCGTTGCATAGGCGCGTGCGGCATCGCTCCCGCCGTTACGATAAACGGGAAGGTTTATCCGAAGATGACGGTCGACGCCGTTCCCGGCGTTATCGAAGAATACAGAGCAATGGGAGGGGGATTATGAAAAAGATAAAGAATTTTGACGAACTGAACGCGGCGATCGCAAAATGCTCCAAATGTATGGACGCGAAGTTTACCGGTTCGGACGGTAAAAGACATATCGTTCTTTGCGGCGGCACGGGCTGCCTTTCCTCTCATTCGGCGGAAATCAAAGCCGAATTCGAAAAGATTATTTCCGAAAAGAATCTCGGCGACAAGGTTACCGTAAACCAGGTTGGTTGTTTCGGTTTCTGCTCGCAAGGTCCTTTCGTAAAGATTTATCCCGAAGACACTCTTTACAGAATGGTTAAACTGGAAGACGTTGCGGATATAGTGGAACACGATATCGAAAAAGGCGAAATCGTGGACAGGCTTTTATACGTCGATCCCTCCACGGAGGCGAAGATCACCAAGCAGGACGAAATCACTTTCTATAAAAAGCAGGTTCGTATCGCTTTGCACGGCTGCGGAAGCATCAATCCCGAAAATATAGACGAGGCTCTCGGCGCGGGCGCATTCAAGGGTCTTGAAAACGCTCTTAAAATGGACAGGGCGGACGTGATCAAAAACATTCTCGATTCCGGGCTCAGAGGCCGCGGCGGCGGCGGATTCCCCACCGGCAGAAAGTGGCAGTTCGCTTATGCTCAGCCTGACGGAGAGAAGTACGTGGTTTGTAACGGCGACGAGGGCGACCCCGGCGCGTTCATGGACAGATCCATTCTCGAAGGTAACCCCCTTGCCGTAATCGAAGGTATGATGATAGCGGGCTACGCGATCGGCGCGCAGAACGGCTACTTCTACGTAAGAGCGGAATATCCCATAGCGGTCAACAGACTTAAAATAGCAATCAAACAGGCGGAATCGCTCGGCCTTATCGGCGACAATATTCTCGGCACGGGCTTTTCGTTCCGCGTACATATCCGTCTCGGCGCGGGCGCGTTCGTCTGCGGCGAAGAAACCGCGCTTCTCAATTCCATCGAAGGTCAGCGCGGAATGCCTCGTCCTCGTCCGCCGTTCCCGGCAGTCAAGGGTTTGTGGCAATGCCCCACGATAGTCAACAACGTTGAAACGCTCGCCTGCGTTCCTTACATAATGAGAGAAGGCGTAGCCGCGTTCGCCAAACACGGAACGGAAAAATCCAAAGGCACGAAGGTCTTCGCGCTTGGCGGAAAAATCAACAACGTCGGTCTTGTGGAAGTCCCGATGGGAACAACTTTACGCGAACTTATTTACGATATCGGCGGCGGAATCCCGCACGGTAAAAAATTCAAAGCGATTCAGACGGGCGGTCCTTCCGGCGGATGCCTTACGGAAGCCGATCTGGACGCGGAAATCGATTTCGATAACCTCGTTGCCAAAGGCTCGATGATGGGCTCGGGCGGCGCGATCGTCATGGACGAAGACAACTGTATGGTAGACGTTGCGAAGTTCTATATGGAATTCATTTACGACGAATCCTGCGGAAAATGCTCGCCCTGCCGTATCGGGACGAAGAGAATGCTCGAACTTCTCAACAAAATCGTCAACGGAAAGGCGACTATGGAAGATCTGGACGCGCTTGAAAAACTCGCCGCGAACGTAAGAAGCAACTCGCTCTGCGCTCTCGGTCAGACCGCTCCCAACCCGATCCTTTCCACGCTTGCTCACTTCAGAGACGAATACGTCGCGCACATCGTGGATAAACGTTGCCCAGCGCACGTCTGCAAAAACCTTATGGTTTATTCGATCGATCCCGAAAAGTGCAGAAAGTGCAGTCTTTGCTCCAAAAAATGCCCCGTCGACGCTATTCACGGCGTTGTCGGAAAAGAGCCGTACGTTATCGATACGAAGAAATGTATCAAGTGCGGAATGTGTATGGCGTCGTGTAAGTTCGGCGCCGTCGAGAAAAAGTAAGCGGAGGACGATAAACTATGGCTAAAGTAAATATTAAAATCGAAGGCATACCGTACGAAGTCGAAGCCGGGATGACCATACTCGAAGCGGCGAAAGCCTGCGGTTACGAGATTCCCTCGCTTTGCACTTTCAATCACGGCGAATGTTCCAGAGGCTCGTGCAGAGTCTGCCTCGTCGAAGCAACCGGCGCGAGAGGGCTTGTCGCTTCGTGCGTTTACCCCGTCAACGAAGGAATGGAAATAACCATTTCCTCGCCCAAGGCGGTAGAAGCGAGAAGATGTTCCGTGGAACTTCTTCTTTCCAATCACAATAAAAATTGTCAGCAGTGCGACAAGAACGGTAAGTGCGAACTCCTTCACGTCGCTCAACTCGTCGGTGCGAGAGACAATATGTATCAGGGCGAAAAAACGCCCGTCACCATCGATAACCTCACTCCTTCCGTCAAGAGAGACACTTCCAAATGTATCCTTTGCGGCAGATGTATCGAAAGATGCAAAAACGCGCACGGTCTTTCCGTACTCGGTTTTGAAAAGAGAGGTTTCCAGACCATCGTCGCTCCCGCGGGCAACAGAAGTTTCGCGAATTCGCCCTGTATCCTTTGCGGTCAGTGCGTAACCGTATGTCCTACGGGCGCGCTTATGGAAGTTTCCGAAATCGATAAGGTAGACGCCGCGATGAAAGCGGGCAAATACGTCGTAGTGCAGACCGCACCCGCCGTCAGAGCCGCTCTCGGCGAGGAATTCGGATATAAGATCGGTACTCCGGTAACGGGCAAAATGGTTGCCGCCCTTCGCCGTTTAGGCTTCAAAAAGGTTTTCGACACGAACTTCGGCGCAGACCTTACCATTGTGGAAGAAGCGAGCGAACTTCTGCACAGAGTTGCGGATAAAGGCGTTCTCCCGATGATAACTTCCTGCTCGCCGGGCTGGATTAATTACGCGGAATATTACTACGGAGATCTTCTTCCTCACCTTTCGTCCTGCAAATCGCCTCACGAAATGTTCGGCGCGATTCTTAAGTCTTATTACGCAGAGAAGAAAGGAATTATTCCCGAGGATATGTTCGTGGTTTCCGTTATGCCCTGCGTTGCGAAGAAGTACGAAAAGGATAGACCGGAACTCGCCAAAGACGGCATAAAGGACGTAGACGCCGTTCTCACCACCAGAGAACTCGCAAAACTCATCAAGCGTTCGGGTATTATGTTTAACAGACTCCCCGACGAAGATTTCGATTACGATATCGTCGGCGATTACACCGGCGCGGGCGTAATTTTCGGCGCGACGGGCGGCGTTATGGAAGCGGCTCTTCGTACCGCGGCTTATAAACTCGACGGAAAGGAACTCAAAAACGTCGAACTGAAAGACGTAAGAGGTCTTGCGGGAATCAAGGAAGCCACTTATAAACTCGGCGGAATGGAAGTTAAAGTCGCTGTTGCTTCGGGTATGAAGAACGCGAAAGTCCTTCTCGACGAGATCAGAGCGGGCAAGAGTCCTTATCATTTCATCGAAATCATGGGTTGTCCCGGCGGATGCGTTGCGGGTGGCGGTCAGCCGTTTGTTAAACCCTGCTTCCTGCCGAACGAAGAGGACAACATTCTCGATACTTACAGGGAAAAGAGAGCGAACGCCTTATACTCGGAGGACGAGGGCAGACCGATCAGAGTTTCGCACAAGAACCCGCAGATCATCGAACTTTACGAGAAGTTCCTCGGCGAGCCGAATTCTCACAAGGCTCACGAACTTCTTCACACCACTTACTCTGCAAAAGAGAAATTTAAGGATTAATATTTAATATAAAAAAGCGGCTCGGAATCGAAACGATTCCGAGCCGCTTTTTGCTCAAACGTAACAAACGTAAAGCCGAGCGGTTTTCGCCCGGTAAAAATTATTTTTTTAAAATAATAACCTGCATTTCCGAATATGCCGTGATGACAACGGTATTTCCGTCAGCCGTAATATATATATCATCACCGGATATAAAACTACGGTATTGATTATCTCCTATTTTATACCATATTCCTTTTTTTTCAACCGAAGAATCTTTTGTGCTGGTTTTTAAAATAAGCGTATTGTCGCTGTTTACATTTAGCGTAATGGTATCTTCGGAAAGTTTTGCTTCTTGATATGTATCGCCGGGTTCATACAGTTTATCGCTTTCAATATTATAAATCATTTTCAAACGGTATTTGCCTTTGAAGCCCGAAGAGCAAGAGCATAAAGAGAATAAAAGCGTTAAAACGCATAATAATGATAAAATAGATATTGTTTTTTTCATAATATCTCCTCCTTTATTTCATTGTATCACGCCTGTTGGGCGTAAGTCAAGCGGATTACGCCCATTGATTGTAATATATACATATGATTACATTAATGCAGATACAGAAAAAATTATCGGAAGCCATCACGCAAAGCAATATGACGCAAACCGAAATAGGGAAAAGACTGGGCATTTCGCAGCAGTCTGTTTCGCATTACGTCAAGGGGGATAAACTCCCCGCGCTCGACACCCTTGCAAACCTGTGCGTTTTGTTGGACGTTGACCCTGCGGATATACTTTGTACCGAAGATTAAAAGAAAAATGAATCGGCTCGGAATCGTTTCGATTCCGAGCCGATTTTTAAATTATTGACAAATTAATTAAAACAGAGAAATGATTATCCCCGAAACCGCGCCGATAAGATAAAGAGTTAAGGCGAGCAGAAGATTCCGTTTCGTCCTTTTCGTGTTTCTGAACAAAATCGCAAGCCCCACGCCTGCATTGGAAATAAGTCCCGCGGTCATTGCCCCGAAAGAAATCGCTCCGCTTACGAACGCGCTCGTGATAACCGCGGACGAAGCGCAATTCGGGATAAGCCCCACGAGTGAAGTGACAAACGGCGCGAGAAATTTCGAGTTTTCAAGGAAAACGGCGAGTTTTTCCGCTCCGATGAAACCGTTTTCGGCAAAAAGCAAGCCGAAAACGAGCGTTACGGCGAACACGTAATCGAACGTTTGCAATGCATGATTGAGGGGAACGACGATATACCTTTTGAACCAGACGTGTTTACGGCCGTCCTCGTCCTCAGTGCCGTGGTCGTGGCAGTGCGCGCAGATGTCCTCGTGTTCGAAATTTTCGTCCGCGGCTTCCGTTTTTTTGCCGAACAATGCGTTTACGACTTCACCGACGATAATCGCGAGTACGATTTTTATCAGCAAAAGGGGAATAAGATAAATGCGTTTGTCGCTCGAAATAAGTATCGAAAAAGCCTCGTCGCTCGTCGCGATGAAAACCGAGAGCAGAGTTCCGACTCCGATAAGGTCTTTTTCGTAAAGTTTTGCCGACATAACCGAAATTCCGCATTGCGGGAACGCCCCCGCGAGCGAACCGAGAACGGGCGCGGCATTGCCGGTTAAAAATTTTCCGTTTTTCGCGAAGTTTGCTTTTCTTTCGAGAACTTCTATGATAACGTAAGTTAAAAATATAAACGGCAGCATTTTCAGCGAATCTAAAAAACTGTCTGCCAGAATTTCAAGCATAAACCCTCCTTTATCTTGGCGTACGACTTCGGAATATCGACAAGATTATACCTTTTTTTTCGGAAAAAATCAAACGTAATACGCCGGTCAATTACTTTTCGGTAATTAGTGATAACGAATGGAATCACTACCGATATAAAAAACTCCAAAAAACCCGAAGCCGCGGAAATTTCCGCGGCTTCGGATTATAATGGAGAATGATTTATAAAAACAAGAAAAAACTTGGGGTGGGCGAATGTCCGAACCCGTGAGAACGAACCCGTTTTGCCGAACTCGTCTTTCAGATTACGCCTATATTATACCCTTAAGTTATGTTGCGCGTTTGACGGCATAATATTTCTTTGGTGAAATATATTTCACTCAGTTTTTCCTTAGGGATTCCATTCGTCATCGCTAATTACCGAAAAGGCGTCTTTTTCGCCATTTTCCGCGACCGTTCGGGCGCAGTACGTCCAGTATGCCAGTCCGAAACAAAACGAACCGTGGTCTGACGGCGTATTTTTGACTAATACGTCGTTACGCTCGCGGGTTATACGGTCAAGTATTAACCCGTTCGCGCGCCTCGTCTTAGCCTAAAAATTCGTCGTCAGACTCGCAAGCGACCAAAACGCCGATATTTTCGATG
>JALETB010000090.1 GCA_022781715.1 Clostridiales bacterium
CTTCCTTTTTGGCAGGGTAACGTTATTTACAACGAACAACTGATGATCGTCGACGACGGCGTAAAGACGGAAGGGCATCTTTTATACGACGCGCTTCGCGTGATATCCGTTAAGGACGCAACGCTTAAAACGGAGTATGAAGAGGGCGTGGATTACGTCGTTAACGGAGATACGATCACCATTCCCGAAGGCAGTTCTATCCCCGTGTTTTGCGACGAGTGGGCGAAGGGGCTTAACGTTCCTTCTCAGTATCCGCTGGGTAACGCCGGAACGGGATATCAGATGATTGGCAACGTTATTTACACGGAAACGAGCCTTGTCTGGGGCAATTATATTCGCGTGACTTACGCATATGACCTCGCCGCGGCAGATCGCAGCAAGGTGAAGTCGTATGACGGCGAATTATACGGGCTTTCGCAGAAACTCGCGAACAAAGAGAACATAAAACTCACCGTTTTCGGGGATAGTATTTCCGAGGGCTGTTCTTCTTCCGAGAAGTGGAATCACGACCCGCAATGCCCGCCTTACGCGTCGCTTTTAAAAGAGGGCATCGAAACTCTCGGCGGCGTGACGGTTGAACTTTTCAATCCGTCTGTCGGCGGAAAGGATTCCGTATGGGCGGCGGAAGACGAGCAGATTTCGCAGATTTCGGCAAACGCGCCCGACGTTTTCGTTCTTGCATTCGGAACGAACGACTCTTACGTAAACGTGGAAGGCGGAAATTATCGCAAAAACCTGAAGAAGGTAATTTCCGCGGTGAAAGCGGTGAACAGCGAATGTCAGATAATTCTTATCGCGCCGTTTCCGTCGAATCCGGCAACGAAGACGGACGCGGAGCAGGAAATGCTCGTCGGCGAATTGAAAAAACTCGCAACCGAGGACGCGAAGGGCGAAAAATGGCTGGACGTTTGCATGGTTGATATGTATCACGCGGTGAAGCCGATGCTCGAAAAGAAGAAATATTACGAAATCGGTGCGAACAACATCAACCACCCGAACGACTTTATTCATCGTTTTTACGCGATGAATATTCTGAGCGCAATTTTCGATTTTAACAAGTAAACGATGACGCGCAAAGGAAGAACTGATGAGAAAAACACTTAAAATAGCGGGAGCCGTTTGTTTAATCGTTATGAGTTTGTTTAATTTTTCGTGCAGAGGAAATGCCGGAAACGGAAACAGTACCGGAAACGGAAACAGTACGAAAACTGCCGATTCTATCGATAAATAACGAAAGATATTTGCCCGAGTATAAGCGCGCAAAATTTTTCCGATTAAACATCAAAGCAATAAACAAAACAACAGGAGGACGAAAATGAAGAACAAAATTCTGGCGGCAATCGCCGTCGCGGTGCTTTCACTCTCTTTTTTAGCAGGGTGCGGGCCGAAAATCAACGAGTCGCAACCGGAAAGTTACGACGTCAATCTGAACGTGGATAAAAACACGGAAGCAACCCTCTCCGTAATGGTGCCTATGGGCGACGGCGGACTAGAAGCGAATTACGTGGAAGCCCTGGCGGAAGGATTCAAGGAATTGTTCCCGAAAGTTACGGTGAAACTCGATTATCGCGATATTTCGGACAACACTTACGTGGCTTCTATCAACGCTGCGATCGCGTCAGGCAACCCGCCCGATCTTTTTTACACCAACACCGGTTTCTATTATTACCTCATCTCGAAAAACTGCATCGTCAGTCTCGAGCCTTATTACAAAGCCGCGAAGGACGCCGGCGTTTTGAATCTCGAAGCCGATTATTACACTTCGTTCTTCTCGATGAGCGAATGTGACGGCAAGCGTTACGTCGTGCCGCGTTCGATGGATTCCGTCGTCACTTATTACAACACGGATATCCTCGCCGCCGCGGGAATCGACCCGAAAACGGACGCGAGATTCAACAACGAATTCACCTGGGAACAGTTTAATTCCTTGCTCGAGGACGTTAATACTTATCTCACGAGCGCGCAGGCGAAAACGGACGGCTATGCCGATTGTTACGCTCTCGACCCCTGCTTCGACTGGGAAGCGGTTTACAACCCGATAATGCAGTCTTTCGGCGCGAATATTTTCGACGAAAACGGCAACATCGCCGTCGAATCGGAAAATATGACCGAAATGGCGACGATGATCAACGCTATTTCCAAAAAGGGGAGAATAATAAAACCATATTCGTCCTCTTATAACTTCAAGGCCGGCAAATGCGCGTTCTTCTTCTCCTCTTACGGACCGACGAAGATGAATGAAGAACTTGCCGTGAGAGGTAAATTCGACGCTCTTCCGTTCCCGCTGATCGGCGAAAACGGAAAAATCGGCTGCGGTTTCGCCGGATGGGGAATCAGTTCCAATTCGAGCGCGACTCAGCGCGACCTTGCATGGCAGTTCTTGAATTATATGATTTCCAAAGAAGGGCAGATGACTCTCATCAACAAAGGGCTTGCCACTCCGTCTATCCGTATCGACCTCGCCGAGGAAAAGAAGTGGAGCAAAGGTTTCGAAAACCTTAATCTCGACGCATGGCTCGTCTCCGAAGACAAGAAGATCTGTACCGATTATTTCACGAAATTCGACCCGTCGAAGATGTTCGGAATTCAGAACGCCGTGCAGAACTTCATGAAGAATATCAGCGATTTCTCCAAGAATAATTCCGTCGCTTACTTCATCGGCTCGTTCAAGAGCGATCTCGAGGCGGCGATCGCGTGATGAACGGAAAAACTCTCGCCAAGAAAATCAGAGGAAGCGTCACGGGCTGGCTGTTCCTTTTGCCGATGACTTTCGGCATCTGCGTGTTCACGCTTCTCCCGATAGCGCAATCCCTCTGGTATTCGTTTTACGATTACGACGTGGTGTCGAAATTCGATTTTATCGGGTTCGGAAACTACCTCAAAGCCTTCCGCGACCCGGTTATGGGAAAAGTGGTGGGGAACACGCTGCTTTTTGCCGTCGTCAACATTCCCGTCGTTATGGTCGGGTCGTATCTGCTCGCGCTCCTTTTGAACACGGATCTGAAAGGCGTGAAGGCGTTCCGCGTGATTTATTATCTGCCGTGCGTGATGCCGGCGATCGTAGGCGGAATCGTGTGGAGTTACATTATGCGTTACGACGTCACGGCGGAAAACCCGGGGCTGTTCAACACGATTCTGCTTTCTTTCGGGCTTGATCAACTCAAGTTTTTCTATGCCGACTCTTCCGCTGCGATTTTATCCATAGTGTTTATGAATCTGTGGAGTCTGGGCGGCGGCGTAATCGTATGGCTGGCGCAATTCAAAAACATTCCGAAGCAACTTTACGAGGCGGCTTCGATCGACGGGGCGGGAAGCGTGATATCCTTTTTCAAAATCACGTTGCCCCTTTCCACGCCGATGATTTTTTACAACCTGATCACGACGTTTATCGTTACGTTGCAATTCAACGGCACGCTCACGTTCGCCCCCAATCAGGGCTTCGGTTATGAAAATTCCGTGTTTATGTTCGGCTTGAAAATTTACGACGAAGCGTTCCGCCGCTATAACATGGGATACGCGTGCGCTCTCGCCTGGCTGCTCGTCGCGGCGGTGGGGCTTTGCACGATCGTCGTGTTCAAAACGGATAAGTGGGTGCAGTATGCGAACGATTAAACAAAAGAAAAAAGGGCGGAATATCGCCCTATACGCGGTCTTCGTGCTGCTTGCCGTCATTCTGCTGTTTCCGTATTTCTTCATGATAAACCGCGGGCTGATGAGCAACGAATATATCCTTCAGCCGAGAACGCGGTTTTTCTCCGACGGACTGCATTTCGAGAACTACGGTCTTGCATTCCGCGAGGGCGGCTACGGAAAGCCGTTTTTAAACAGCGTTATCGTGACGCTCGTCGTGACGGTGAGCGTACCTCTTTCTTCGTTTCTTGCGGCTTACGCGTTCGCAAGGCTGGAGTTCATAGGCAAAAACTTTATGTTCTCGCTGATGATGGTAACGGTGCTTCTGCCGTCTATCGTCACGCAGGTGCCGATGTACGTTCTCTATAACGACCTCGGTTTCACGAACACCTTAAAACCTCTCTTCCTGCCGGGGATTTTCTTCGGCGGGGCGATGAATATCTTCCTGAGCCGGCAGTTCTTGCTCGGAATCCCGAAGGCTTTGGAGGAAGGGGCGAAACTCGACGGCGCGAACGCTTTCATCCGTTGCTTCGTCATCTGCGCGCCGCTGTGCTTCCCGATAATGATTTATCTCGGAGTTACGGCATTCATCGGCGCATGGGGAGATTATCTTACGCCGTCTATGTATAACAACTCGAGCGACGCGCCGTATACGCTCGCTTACGCTCTTTATAAAATGACGAGTTCGGAAACAAACTCCAGACACCCCGAATGGATATTCGCCGCGGCGACGGTCATGTCCGTCGTGCCGACGGTTCTTTACGCGGTGTTCCAGAAGTATCTCGTGGACGGCATCGCCTCTGCGGGGCTGAAAGGTTAAAACGCCGATACGTTAAATGACGAAAGGTTAAAACGCCGAAAAGCGTGATTAATCGACTTATACGCCGACATTTACCGGGCGATGCTGACATTGCTATTGGTCGGAATGCGGCAAAAAAATAAAAAAACAATTCAAGGAGAATACATGAACCAGATGCTTAAAAGAGCAATCGGAATCGCTCTGTGCGCCGTCATGACTTTCTTGTGTGCTTGTGAAAAGGATGGAAAACAGAATATGACTCAGTTGCCAGACGCAAATCAGTTTACGATCGCGAGTTTGTCCGGCTCGGACAGGCTCGGGAGAGAAATCACGCCGACGGGCGGGGATAAAAAGGACCGCAAACGCTATGTGGGAGTGTTTTACTTCCTTTGGCTCGGCACGCATGTTTCTTCCGCCGGCGTTTACGATTCCACGAAACTTCTCGCCACGGAAAACGGCGCGAAGGCGATACTCGACCCGAGTTATAAGATCGGGCAGAAAATTCCCGGCACGGCAAACGCCGAAGCGGGCTATCCGGACGGAATGGAAAGCCCCGCGAACTACGTTCATTGGACGAGCGAACCTCTTTACGGCTACTATAACACCGCCGACGAATGGGTCATCACGAGACATATGGAACTTCTCACGCTCGCGGGGGTGGACTTCATCTATCTCGACGTGACGAACGACAAGATTTACGAAAGGAATTATCACACCGCGTTCTCTTCCGACCCGACCGACCCGAAGAACGTCGCGCTATCGAGACCGACTTACACCCTTCTCGATACCATTCTGAAATTATACAATCAGGGCTGGAACGTTCCGAAGGTGGTGTTTTACACGAACACGCAGTCGGGCGACCGCGTGAACGAAATTTACGATTGTTTCTATCGCGACGGCAAATACGAGGACATATGGTTCAAACCGACGGGCAAACCGCTTATCGTCGGCACGACGAAGAACAATAAAGGCACGGACGCGCAAGGCACGGCGAGGGTGGATATTTCCGACGAAATGTGCGAATATTTCGACGTTCGCGAGTCGCAGTGGCCCAATCAGACCCCGGCGGATAACGGTTTCCCCTGGATGGACTGGACGACCGGAGATAACTATTATTATTCCGAAAACAAGGTCGTGAACGTTTCCGTGGCTCAGCACGGCGCGACCGAAACGTCCTACGCGGCTTATACTTATATGAAAAGTCGTTACGGCGACGATATTTCGAAATACCGCCTCGACGGCAGAAGTTCCAAGGGCTGGAACGAAACCGACCTCACCATAGAGGAAAACTGGCAGGCGGGCAGAAATATTGAAGATCAGTGGGAAACGGTGTTCCGTTACGAAGCCGCGGGCAAAGAAGTGGAAATGGTCACGGTTACGGGCTGGAACGAATGGCTCGCCTGGAAATATTGCCCGGGAGGAAGCGATCATCCCCTCTTCGTGGATAACTTCTCGAACGAATTCTCCCGCGATATGGAGATGGATAAAAACACCTATCAGGATAACTTCTATCTTCAACTCGTGAGAAACGTGAGAAGATATAAGGGCGCGGCTAAGGCAGCCGATTACGAGTGGAAAAAGAAAACGGTGAACAGTTTTTCCGATTTCGCCGGCGTGGCTTCCAGATATTACGATTTCCGCGGGGACGCGATCGAACGCGATTTCTACGGTTTCGATATCCGCCCCGGCTCCAAAGAGCAGGGCTTGCCGGGTTCCTGGTACACCGACCGTTCCGCGCGTAACGACATAGTGTCCGTCGCGGTAACTCACGACGACGAAAACGTCTATTTCGGCATCGAAACGGCAGAGGCTATCACCGCTTACGAGAGCGGAGAAAACTGGATGAACGTCCTTCTTTCCACGAAAAAGGCGAACGTGAATAATTCCTGGGAAGGTTACGATTACATTCTCAACCGCTGTCCCGAAAGCGGAAAAACTTCGGTCGAAAGAAGCGTCGGCGGCTGGAACTGGGAAAAGGTTGGGGAAGCGACGATGACGATCGACGGAAACAAAATGACGAGTTCCGTTCCGCTTTCCATGCTCGGGCTTTCCGCAAGCGGATTCTCGTTCGGCTTCAAAGTCGCGGATAACGTGACGAATTATAAAGATATCATGGATTATTACGTGAGCGGCGACAGCGCGCCTATCGGCAGACTTCGTTATTCTTACGGATATTAATAAAATTGGAGGAAAATTATGAAAAAACTGTTGGTATTTCTCTTATCCGCCATCATGACGGTGTGTATGTGCGGCTTCGTCGTAATATATGCCGAAGGCAACCCCGTTACGCTCGGAATGCCCGCCGCGCTCGGCGCAGGCGACAACTGCTTTACGGCGGAGGTTTCACCCTCGCTGTATACTGAAGTCGGTCAGCAGGAACGTGAAATTACGGGTGCAGATCTTTCTTCCGTTGTTATTTCGGACGGAACTTCGACGGCTACGGTGACGAATTTCCGCAACGAAGTCGGTATGGGGCGCATGAAGTTTTACAACACGAACAACTTCATGAACTTTCAGACTGCGGCGAAAGGCTCTACGATTACCTTTAAGGCGGGAACGACCTTCGTCGACAATGGCACGACTTACACTTTCGGCGAAAAGGACGTCGTTTATGAATGCGACGGCAAAGGTCACTGGTATAACAGAGCCGCGGAAAGAGTAACTCTTTCTTTAAACTCTATAACCCCGGCGGATGCGGTATCATTCCGTCTTGCGGTTTCTCCGTCTTTGTATACTAAGGACGGAGAGGGTGAATATGAAATTTCTGACGTGGATCTTTCTTCCGTAATTCTCTCGGACGGAACTTCTACGGCAGCGGTAACGCATTTCCGCAACGAACCCACAATGAACTGCATGAAGTTTTACAATACGAACAACTTCATGAACTTCCAGGCTCCTGCGGCAGGCTCCACGATTACTTTCAAGGCAAACACCACGTTCGCCGATCATAACAAAATCTACACCTTCGGCGAAAAGGACGTCGTTTTTGAATGCGACGGTTACGGCGTGTGGACGAAAAAGGACGAAAGCGAAATACCTTACAGATTCACGACGGACTCTTTGTCGGAATCGGAAGTAAACCTCCCCGCTTACGGCAGCAATTCCGTTTCGTTCGATAACGATAAAATCTCTTTCAACCTTACAAAGGATACCGCTCAGAACGTTTCTTCTTACGACGCGTCCGTCACGCTGAGCCGCATATACGAAGGCGACTTCACGACGGAATTCAAGGTGAGCGACAAGAGTTCCGGTCACACGGGCGACAGATTCCTTATCTTTGCGGTGGGCGAATCCAACGCGTTTATGTATCTGCCTTATCAGAATGATAACGTTTATCTTTTAAACGGCGCGAATTATGACGCGGCGCTCGGAAATTCCCTTCATAAGCAGGCGATTTCGGGCGAACTCACCGTTAAATTCCAGCGCGTCGGCAACGAACTCACTCTTTACGTAAACGGCGAACAATTCGGCGAAACTCAGCAGTATACGGCAAAAACGGCAAAGTTTACCGTAAAAGTCCGCAGACTCGTTGCCGAAGTTTCCGATATATCCGTTCTCGGAACTCAGGCGGAGGCTCCCGTAACCAAACAGTGGACGAGCGAGGACTTCGCCGATTCCGTGATCGACGTTCCCGAATTCGAAAACAACTCGGTAACCGTGGGTGAGGATAAACTCTGCATCAATCTTTCGAACAATGCGGAGCCCGGCGATTTAACCAAACAGGCAACCGTGTCTTTCAATAAAAAATATCAGGACGATTTTGCTCTTGAATTTAACGTGGATTATAAATCGACGAATTACGCTCAGCAGCGTTATCTTATGGTAACGTTCGGCAATTCTTATTCGTTGGTGTTCATTCCGTCTTACGCGCAGGTTCACCTGATCGGCGGCGTGGACTTCAAAACCGGCGCGACCGTTAAGAATATGTCGGATGCGGAACTCAGCGCGGCTTCGATTAAGGTCGTCCGCTCGGGCAACAGCATGACGTTCTATATCAACGGAAGTCAGTTCGGCACCACTCAAATCTATACCGAAGAGTTCGTTAAAATAGGAGTAAAGGCTCACAGAGTAGTTGCGGATATAATCAACTTCAGAGTTACCGGCACGGAATACGTTGAAACGGTGGAAGAATGGACTTCCTGGACTACGGAAGATTTAGAAGACGCCGAAATCGACGTTCCCGAGTTTGAAAACAATTCCGTTTCCACTGCAAACGACAAACTCGCTTTCGACCTTTCGAACGACGCGCCGGCGACCGATTTCGATAAACAGGCTACCGTTTCTTTCAATAAAGAATTCGTAGGCGATTTCAAAGTCGAATATAGTCTGAATTATTTCTCCGTAAGCAACAGCGGTCCGCGTTACCTTATGTTCACCGTCGGCAACGCTTACGCGCTTATGTTTTGCCCCTATAATACGGACGTTCAACTTCTCGGGAGTACTACTTACGACACGAAGAGGCTCATATCTAAGTCGTTTTCTGCAAACAGCGGAACTTTCCGCGTGGTGAGAAGCGGCGACGAACTTTCGTTCTACGTGAACGGCGACAGGATCGGCGATCCGCAGCCTTACACAGCAGAAACTGCCAGATTCGGATTCAAGGCGCACAGAGTGACCGCCGAAGTCTATGATTTCAAAACTCAGGGAACCGTGAAAGAAGTTATCGTCGATCCCGACGAGGGCAAGACCTTCGTTGAATGGACGGGAGGAGATTTCGACGATTCCGTAAAATACGTTCCCGAATACGACGGCAACTCGATTACCGTCGAGGATGATAAACTTAAGATTTCTCTTTCCAAGGATACGAATACAGATTCCGACGCTTACGATTCTTCCGTTGTCTTCAACAAGGTTTACGAGGGGGATTTCACGCTCGAATTCACGCTTAACTATCTGTCCACGACTTCCGATTACAGCGGTCTCAGATACGTTATGTTCACCGTCGGCGGCTTCGGCATCGCTTATTGCCCATACTGCGAGAAGATTCACTTCTATAAAGACGCGAAATATCACGGCGACGGACTTATCGAAGAACTCGAATTCAAGGGCGTTACGGAATTCCGTTTCCGCGTAGTTGTTGAAAACGGCAAACTCAGCGTTAAGGTTAACGACACTTTATTCACCGAACAGACTTATACGGAACAGGAAACCGAACTCGGCTTCAACGCCCGCAGAACGATTTCCGAAATTTCCGCCTGGAAGATCGCGGGCAGCGTTAAAACGCCCGGAAATGCGGTTTCTACCGGCGTGTTCCGTTTTGTTACGGCTCTCGGCGCGGAGGCCCCGACGTTCGTGATCAACCGCAACCTCGGAGCGATCGCTTTCCCGACGGAAAACGCCGGTCTTTCCGCTGTTAATTACGTTGCGGCAAGCGGCAAGAAAGTTTCCGTCGAAAGCGTGAACTATTCGTTCGCCGCCGCAGGCGACATGATGCCGTCGCTCATCTTCCGCACTTCGGCGACCCCCGCCGTCGGCGACAAGATAACCGTAAACGCGGGCTTCTCGTTCTACGTAAACGGCGAAAAGATTTCCACGGCGAAAACTTACGTCGCCGAATACACCGAAAACGGCTGGACGGGCGTTTATGCAACCATGGGCGAAACCGCTTCCGTTTCCGTAGGCACGGCATATGTCGGAGAGTATTCTTCGCCGAACTCCGTCATCGTCGATTTCGGTCTCGCCGGAATTAAAGGCGGTTCTTCTTATTTCGACGACGCCACCTCCGGTTGGCATCAGTACGATCACACGAAAGCCGCTCTCCGCGTTTACGAAAAATTCGCCGCCACGGCTATGCTCGTTCGCGACGGAGAACTCGTTCCCGCAAGATATGTTCTTTCGCAGGGCAAGATCGCCTTCGTCGTTCCCGAACTTCGCAACGGCGACGGAATAGTTCTTCTCAAAGGTCTTACCGTTTACGAGATGAACGAAGCGAACTATAACGCCGATATGGGTATGGTTCGCCTCGAAGAGAGTTACGCTCCCGTATTCGTTCTTTCCGAAAACCTCGCTTATCGTTACGACGGCACGAATTTCGTTAAGGCAGCCGTTGCGACGAGCGCGACTATCGTCAACGAAGACGAATTGAATTCTCTCCACGCGGGAACGATTTCCAAAATTCTTTGGAGAGTGAACGACGGCGCGGTGGATTACCCGAAATTCTCTTCGGATAACGAAGAAGTAGCCACCGTCGACGCGGAAGGCAATATAGCGGCGTTGAAGCCCGGCGAAGTGACCTTCACGCTTACGTTTGCGGAAATCACGAAAACCATTAAGGTAACCGTCGGCGCAGAACTCGCAAAAACGGGCATCGGTTACGAACTCGCGACGAGCGCGAAAAGGGACGGCAAGTCTTATTTCGTCGCATATCTCGGCGAAGAGCTCGATATCGACCGTCTGGTTGCAAACCTCAGCGCGCACTGGATTATGGAAAACGACGTCGAGGGTAATGAATTCGAAGTCACGAAGGATATGATCGACGCGAGCATGTTCGATAACTCCGTCGAAGGCGAAACGAAAGTCGTTTTGAAAAACGAAAACCTTTCGGTCGATATTCTCGTTTACGTTTATAACGTGGAAACGGTGAAAGACGTCGATCCGTCCCGCATTTTATCTTACGGCGGCGGAGTGGACGTATACTTCATCGATTCCGTCGGCGGAAGCGACGGTTCTCCGGACGTGAGAACCATCAACATCATTCAGAACACACTTTACGGTATCCCGACCGATATCGCCACGCTCAGAAAAGCCGCGCTGGACGGAAGCACGGAATACGCTCTTCATTCCGTCGGGCAGGTTACGAACCTTCAGTGCCTCCTTTATTTCAACGAGTTCGATATGTCGAACAAGAAAGATATTTCTGTCGGAACGGTATTGTCTTTCAACAAAAACTTCCGTTTCTGGCGTTATATCGACGAAACGTGGGTTGCGGCTTATAAATTCAAAAACGCGGTGTCTTACGTGTGGACGGGCGAGAAGTGGGTTTATTTCGAAGCGGACGCTTCCGAAGTTACCGCTCCCAAAACCTCTCTCACGCTTCCGGTAGGTGCGGAATATGCGCCCGAATATAGCGTGTTGCCCGAAAACAGTTATTACAAACCGTCTCTTGAATCTTCCGATCCTTCGGTTGCGAAGATCGAAAACGGCAAGATAAAAGCGGTAAGCGAAGGCAATGCCACGATTTATCTCAAATTCGGTTCCCGCAAGTGCGAAATCGCTCTTACGGTAGTCAGAAAGGAAATAAAGGGCGTTAAACTCGTAGACGACAGAACTTATAATGTCTCTCTCGGCGGCAAACTCGATCTTTCCAAGATTTCCGTTTACGCCGATTACGGCGACGATATTTACGGCGAAGCGATAGCCCTCACGGCAGAAAACGCTTGGTATGAACTCGATAGTTCCGTCGCGGGTAAAACGGCGGTCGAAATGGTCGTTACCGTCGGCGACAAACAGTTCTCGCTTTTCGTTAACGTCACGGTGTGGAACGTCGAAGAAGTTTATCCCGACAATATCGCCTGCAACGACGACGCAGGCTGGTTCATGGAAACCACGATCGGTATTTTCTTCCAGAAAACGTTCGGCAACATGGCAAACGTTTACCCGACCGACCTTGCGGGCGACGAGGGTAAGTATATAACCGATTACGTAACTTATACCCGCGCGGGTCAGAACGTTACGGTCGATTCTCAGGCGTTCCTCACCTATATCTTCACGATCACGCCGAAGATCGACGGCACGCCGATTTCGACTTATTTCGCCGGCGACGTCATTACCCTTAAAAAGGGCATGGGATTCTATAAATGGGTCGGCGAAACGGACTCCAACAACGTGCCGCAAGGCTCGGGCGACTTCGTGAAAGTCGGCGAACTGAAATACGATATGACCTTCACGTACAACGAAAACGGTAAATTCTTCCTTGAAATTCCCGTTGCGGACGCAAAGGTGCTTGAAGAAACCGTTTCCTTAGGTATGGGAGAAACCCACGCGACGAACGTAGTGGCGATTCCGTCTTACTGCTCGAACGCGGAATGGTTCTTCGCCGTGGCTGATCCGTCCGTGGCTTCGGTCAACTCGCAGGGGCTTATCAAAGGTCTTAAAATCGGCTCCACCAAAGTGACGGCAACGCTTAAAACGATTGCTGGCGTCAAGATTAAAGAATTGACTTACACCGTTTCCGTAACCGATTCCGTATCCGGAATCATCATCACTTCGGATAAAGCGGTTGAACTTACAAAGGGCGAAAGTTTCGATTTCGCCTCCGTGAAAGAACGCTTCGGCGTTAAAGCCGTCGTCCTGATGGTTTCGGGCGCGAAGGGAGAGGAAGTTGATTTGTCCGGCGCGAGAATCACCGGCTACGATCCCGATAAGGTCGGCGAACAAACGTTGACCTTCCGCGTTTCCGTAAACGGAAAGTCGGTCACCGGCGAACTGAAAGTGACGGTGAAAGAAGCAAAGAGCGGCGGCTGCGGCGGTTCGGTGGATTTCGGCTCGCTTATCATCATCGCCCTTCTTCCTCTGGCATTTTTCACGATTAAAAAGAAAGGAGAAAATTATGCAGATTAAAAAACGCATGGCAAACGGAAAAGGAAAAACGATAACGCTTTTGTTCCTTCTCGCCGTACTTGCGTCGGTATGTTTCGGATTCACCCTCCCGAAAGCGTCCGCGGCGGACGTTTTCGCGGGGTGGTCCACATCCGGATGGACGATCTCCGAGGAGGGCGGCGTTGCCGTCCTCCTTGGAAACTCTTCGGCAAGCTTAAACGTTTTGTCGTCCGACGAAAAAGTGAACGCGGACGGCATTTCGTTCGACGTGTACATCGATTCCGTTTCCGGCACTGCCGACGGCAATATCGGCGCGGCGTATCGTTGCACGAGCGGATATCAGTATTTCTTCGAATACAACGCCATTGCCAAAACGGCGAAAATCCGCAGAATCGGCGAAAACGGCACGGACGTTATCGTGTCGGAAACCGTTTCCTGTTCGCTTGCCGAAAAGAAATGGTATTCGATGAGAATCACGTTCGCGAAAGACGACCTGAAATGGTATCTGAACGGAAAGGAAATTCTTTCCGCTTCGTATACCTACGACGATAGTTTTTCGATGGGTTCGTGCTATATCCAAGGTTATTTCGTCTGCCCGAAACTAAGAAACGTTAAAATCGAACGGACGAACGGCTCCGCACTCAACGACAAGGAGTTCGATTTCGAATTTACTTCTTCCGCGTCCGTAACGCCTTTCACGGCGGAAAACGGATCGGTTTCCTATGAGAACGGCTGCCTTAAATATACGTTAAACGGAGAAAACGGCGCGCTTATCTCGCCAAAACTTTTGGTTGCGTGCGGCAATCGTTACAGCGCGCGTATCAGCATCCGCAACACGGCGTTTGTCCGCATGAGAAACGCCACGTCCGCTTCCAAAATGAAAGTTTATTTCAAAACCAATGAAACGGACGAGTTCGCCGAAGAACTTTCGCGTACGTTCGATATCGTCGCGAACGACGCGGGCTTTACTTCTTATTATTTCAATCTTTCCGCGCTCACCGATTCGAACGGCTATATCACGGAACTCAAATTCGTTCCCGTCGGCGCGGAGAACGGCGAAATTTATATCGACGCGATCACCTTCGAACGAGAAAAGGAATTTTACGATTACGCCGGAACGGTTGAATCGTGCGTTGCGGACGAATCGATTGTCACGATTCGTGGCACGCTCAACGATCGTTACGCGGGCAAAAGCGTAAAAATTTACGAGATTTATCCCGAAAATTACACGGAATCGACGGACGGACTTACTCCCGTCGCGCGCGTCCGCTCGAACGGCAACACGTTCACGGCGACGGTTCCTTTCCGCAAGGGCAACATGACCCGCCTTTCCTCGCTCTTCCTTGCCGTGGTTTCGGGCGAAGAGGGCAACGTGAAAGTCGCCGATCGTTTCTCGATCGAAAATTACCGCGATTTCACCGAAAACCCCTATGAATTTAATTTGCCGTCCTTAACGGTGGACGTCACTTCTCCCGAATTCGGAGCAAAGGGCGACGCCTTCACAAACGACAATGCGGCTATTCAGAAAGCCGTGGATTACGTTTCCTCGCAAGGCGGCGGAAAGGTCGTCATTCCCGGCGACGATTCATATTACGGCAGAAGATATATCGCCACAAACGTCAAAATGAAAACCAACGTGGAACTCCATATCGAAAAGGGCGCGGTGATCTGGCAGTCGCCGAGAGTGGAGGACTACGATTACGACGTAGCGATAGGGCATGACGTGTATATCCCCGGTGTAAACTGGACCACGGCTTGTTCCTGCCATAACCTGCCGCTCATTCAGGGCGACTCGGTGAAGAACGTGAAAATCACGGGAGAGGGAACTCTTCGCTGCGTGGATACCGGGGGAGATAACCTCGATACCTTGAGCGGCGTTTCGATCTGGCGCGGCTGCGCGGGCAGAATCCATATCATTCCGATAGGCTTCTGGAACTGCGAGAACGTAGAAATCCGCGACATCACTTTGCGCAGAACGAACAACTACCATATCAACATGCGTACGTGCAAGAATATTTACATCGCGAACGTTACGCTGAGAGAGGTTACCTGCGCCGGCGGCGACGGTTTTTCCGCAACGGTCGGCACTAAAAACATGATTCTTGACAGATGTTTCTGCTTCATCAACGACGACGCGGTCACTATCTGTTCCACTTATAACGATCCCCGCGGACAGGTTTCACCCTGGTGGAGTCCCAATCCCGGCGGAGATAATTGCATCGACAATCTCGTCGTTAAGCACTGCAATTTTTACGGCGGACACGGAATTACCTTTATTACCTGGGGTACGGACGCGCCTAACCTTTCGATGCAGGAAATTAAAAACGTGGAAGTTTACGATTGTGCTCTGAACGGCACGGCGGGTTCGGTCGGCAGTTGGGCGGACAACCCCTATTACGGCGGGGTTTACGACGGCTCGGAAGTGGACGATTATTTCCCCGTAAAACAGATTCGCATTCACGATAACGAATATCGCGGCAAAGCCACGATCGATTCGATCAAGGCGACCGATTTCGTCTCCGACTGCGGAATCCGCAGCGCAAGCGATTTCCAAAACGGCACTTTCGACCGCGAAGGCGGCAAGGGCGGCTGGATCAGCGGATTCTCGAACTGGTCTTATGCGGGCGAAAACGCGAAGTTCTCGGTCGTTCGCGGCGACGACGGTTACGCGGGCAAAATCGCCGGCAAAGGCAAACTCTGGCAAGGGCTTTATCTCGGCACGGGCGAACATGCCTTCTCGGCAGACGTTAACGTGTTGTCCGGAAAAGCGAAACTCTTCGCGGCGGACGCCGTAACGGGAGAAATCGTCGCCGAAAAAATCGCGGAGCAAAACGGCAGGAACACGCTTACGTTTTCTCTTACGACGGGCAGAACGCTTTATATCGGCGTGGAGCAGACCGAGGACGGCGAAGTGCTTATCGACAACGCTTCCGTCGGCGGAAAAGCCCCCGTATATGCTCGTTATTTCGACGAAACGTTCGAAACGCTCGACAAAGTTACCTTCGATTATTCCGCGTGGGAACTTACCGGGAAAAACGGGAACAGTTATATTTCGATGCTCTCGGGCGGCGGAACGGGATTCACCGATTTCGGTTACGATTACGCATCTGCGGATTTGCGTTTCAACGTCCGCATAACCAACGTCGTGTCCACGCTCGACGGAAACGTCAGCATAGCGTTTGACCGCGAGGATTCGAACACGCAATATTATCTCGAATACAACACGGTCGGGAAATATGCCCGTATCCGTAAGTTCGACCACGGCGCGTCCGCCGTTTTGCAAACGGTGAGCTTTGCCCTGGATAAAAACGTGTGGTACACGTTCGGGCTTCGCTTCGGAAACGGCGGCTACGAATTTTACGTCGACGGCAACAAAATTTTCTCCGGCGCGGACGAAACGCCGCTTGCCGCAGGAAAACTGATGATCGTCACCTACAACACGGCGATCGACCTCGACAACGTGACCCTCGGGGAACACGGCTCGGTGAAAGTGGGCGAAAAAACGTCCGTCGTTCCCATAGAAAAGAAATTCGTTCTGTCGTTCGACGTCGCCGGCGGCGACGTTCAGCCTGCCGCGCAGGAACTCGCCAAGGGCGATAAGCCTAACGAGATTCCGACTCCCGCAAAGAAAGGTTATCTCTTCGAAGGATGGAAAACGGACGACGGAGAAATTTACGATTCCGCTTCGTTCATAATGCCCGCCCGTAATGTGAAACTTACGGCGGTGTGGCGCAAAACAGCCGGCGAAAGCGGGGAGAGCGGAGATTCTTCGCAAGGCGATTCCTCGATCGATTCTTCCGAATCTTCCGCAGGCAAGGGCTGCAAGAGCGGAATGAGCGGCGTTGCGGGGCTTTTCGTCTTCGCGGCGGCCGGCGTTGTTCTCGCTCAAAGGAGGAAACGTAATGATCGCTAAAATCAACGGAAAAATTTTCGCGCTTGTCGCGCTGTGCTTCTGCATGCTCGCGGCGACTGCGTTCGGGCTTTTTAAAACCGTTAAAATTGCCGCCGCGGCGGAGGCGGAAATCACCGCCGAAATCACGGCGGGAGCCACGCGCGGCGGAAAGAAATATCATGCCGCTTACGTTGGCGAAACGCTCGATAAAGAACTTATAGCCCGCAATACGGCTGTTTATGAAGTTACGGCGAGCGGCGGAAAAGGGAACAAAATTTCCCTTTCCGCTTCGAACGTCGGAGACGACGCTGACCTCTCGGAAGAGGGCGAAACTTCGGTTACGATCTCCGCCGGCGGCGGAAGCGTTTCCGTGCCTGTTTACGTGTATCGCACCGAAACGATAGAGCCGCTTTCTCCCGACCATATTTTAAGTTGGTCGTCCGCGTTTAACTTTTATTTCGAATCTCAGATATCGGGCGGCGAGGCGACCCGTCTCGCGACGACGAATATTTTAAGCGACAAGAGTTACGGCATCGACGAAGATCTCGTCATCCTGCGCACGCCCGCGCTTCACGGCGGAAACGAAGAATATAAACTTCACACCGTCGGTCAGGTAAGCGAAAAGCAGATGCTTTGTTTCTTCTCGAATATAAACGCGGGCGATCTTTCTTCGCTTCCGGTCGGCTCGGTGCTTGAATTCAACGATAATTTCCGTTTTTATCGTTATATCGACGAAACTTATATCGCCGCTTATCGTCTTTCGGAAGTCGCGAAATACGTCTGGACGGGCAGCGGATGGACGAATTTCGTGGCGGATACAAGGGATTTTTCTCTGTCCGCAGATAAAATCGAACTGCCGGCAGGGGCTTCCCATCCGCTCGGCATCCGATTGATTCCCGAAGGCTCGTATATCGCCGCGAGCATGGTCTCTTCCGACGAAACGGTCGCGAAGATCGAAAACGGTATGGTTCGGTGCCTTAAGGCGGGAACCGCAGATATTACGGTAACCGTCGGCAAAAAGTCGGCGAAGGTTGCCGTCACCGTCACGAATGCGAAAGCGAACGGGTTTAAACTCATGAACGAAAGAGTGTTCCACGTTTCCAGAAACGGAACGTTCGACCTCTCCAAAGTTTCCGTCGCGCCCGATTTCGGCGGCGGCGTTTACGGCGACGCATTTTCGCTTAGCGGCGATAACGCTTCCGTTGCGCTCGACACTTCCGTCGTCGGCAGAAAAACTGCGGAAATAACCGTTTCTCGCGGAGGAGTGAGCGCCAAGGTTTCCGTTACGGTCGAAGTCGTCGACGTGACCGAACAGATTCCCGGCGGTTTCTGGAGCGCGGAAGATTCGGGCAACTTCTTCGGCGCGATCGTCGTGCATTTTTCGGGTACGTTCCGCAACCCCGCCAACGTTTATTTAAGCAATCTTTCGGCGGAGCAGAAAGCGGCGGTTCTCGGCGGAATCGAGTTTGCGAGAAAGGGCGAAAAAGCCGAGATTGCCAACGTGGAATTTATGACGAGCCTTTTGACGATAGACGTTAAAATCGACGGAAAGTCGGTGAAAAGTTATCGCGAAGGGGATGTTTTGACTCTGCAAAAAGGACTTCCGTTCTATTCCTGGACGGGCGAAACGTTGCAGAACGTGCCTAAGGGCGACGGCGATTTCGTACAGACGGGCGTCGCCGCGTGCGATATCCGTTACGTTTACGGCAAAAACGGCAAATTTAACCTTGACATTCAGTATACGGACGCCGTTGTGACCGAAGACGTCGTTCGCCTCGGAGTCGGCGAAACCGCGCCCGCGAACGTGAGTATGGTTCCGTCTTACGCTACGGTCGGCGAGTGGTTCTTCGTTTCCGAAAATCCTTCCGTTGCCGAGATTGACGTCAACGGCAAAGTAACGGCAAAATCCGCCGGAAAAACCAAAATTTACGCCTATCTCGAAGGCGGCTCGCTCGGCGAACTTTCCGTATCTTTCGACGTTGAAGTGACCGACGAAGTCGAATCATTCTTCCTCAACGCGGAGTCGATAACGCTCGAAGCGGGAACAGACCTCACCGGGGAATATCTCGCCGCGAAAGGAATTTACGGCTATGTTTCTTATCGCTCGGGCAGAGCGGAGAAAATAAATCTCGCCGGCGTTACGTTCGGCGATTTCGATAAAACGCGGTCGGAAGTCACACCGTTTCCGTTCTTCTGACCGACGGCGCAAAATCGTCCGAGGTAAATCTCACCGTCGTCGTGAAGGCGGCGGAACGCGAAGACGACCACTCTACGGATTCCGGATCTCAATCCGGAGGTAAATCGGGCTGTAAAGTAAACGTCGGCGGCGGCGTGGCGGCTTTTGCGTCGCTTGCTTTGTGTGCGGTTCTGATCAAAAAAAGGAGAAATGCGACCGATGATTAAAACGAGCCTGTTTTTGCAGGCGGGAGAAAGAATATGATTATACTTTCCGATATTCTCGTCGATCGGGCAAAAACGCCTTTCGCGGTTTGTCACATCAAACCGTCCGTCGTCTGGCGGGCGGCGGGCGAAAAGCAGACCGCTTACCGCATCGGTGTGTCAAAGTCGCGCTATAAGTCGATTAACGGGCAGTTTGACGTGTATGATTCCGGCGTTACCGGGAGCAAAGAAACAGTAGGGCACGCTATTGGAGTCGACCTCGAATCCTGTACTACGTACTACGTATCCGTCACGATTTACGGTGAAAACGGCGGCGAGGATTCTTCCGTCGTCCGTTTTCGCACCGAACTTTCCGCTGAGGACTGGAAAGGACACTGGGCGTTTATGCCCTTGAATTCGGTCGGAGGTTCGTCGCTTTATCGCAAGAATATCGTGTTGCCCGACGAGCCTGTCGAAGAGGCGTTCGCCTGCTGCGCGGGCATCGGCTGTCACGAACTTTTCGTCAACGGAAAAAAGGCGGACGACCGTCTGTTTTCCCCCGTTAACAGCGACTATGAAAAAAGAATATATTACACCGTTTACGAACTAACCGGGCAACTCGTTGCGGGCGAGAACGTAATCGGCATCGAACTCGCGCCCTGGTGGTACGGCTGCAAAAAACTTATGTTTCAACTGTACGTAACCTTAAAAAGCGGCGAAACGCTCGAATTCCATTCTTCTGCCGGCGCGGGCTGGTGGGAGTGCGGCGGCGCGGTTAAAGAGTGCAGCGTTTACGACGGAGAATTTTGCGACGGTCGCGTCGAGGACGACTTTCCCCCTCACTGGGCTTCGGCGGAATATAGCGCGGGAATCGAAAGCAAATGGGTGCTTCCGATAGTTTCGCGCGGCGACTCTTCGATTCTCGTTCCCGAGCGTATCGATCCTGTTCGGGTGTGCGGTCGGCTGAACCCTGTTGCTTCTCATGAGGCGAGCGGCGTCGTCGTTTACGATTTCGGCGCGAATATCGCGGGGCGCGTGAGCGTGACTGTTGTCGGCGAGCGCGGAGCGGAAATAATCCTTATTCACGGCGAACGCCTGACGGCGGACGGAGACGTGAACACTCTCAATCTTCGCAGCGCGAGAGCGACCGACCGTTATATTTTAAAAGGCTCGGAAAGCGGCGAAACTTATTTCCCGAGGTTTACGTATCACGGTTTTCAGTTCGTTAAGATAATTACGAAGGGAAACGTAACGGTGAAAAGCGTCGTTGCAGAAATTCTTCACAGCGACGTAGACCTTGTCGGCGAGTTCTCCTGTTCGGATAAAAAACTCGATTACCTGCACGAAATCGCCGTGAGGACGGAGCAGAACAATCAGTTCGGCGTTCTCACCGATTGCCCGCAAAGAGACGAGCGTTTCGGCTGGCTGAACGACCTCGGCGCGCGGCTTTATCAGACCGTTTATAACTTCGACATGTCGCGCTTCTTTCCGAAGGTGGTCGCGGATATTTCGGACGGGCAGTTGCCGGGCGGCGAAATCGGCGACACTGCGCCTTATTATGTGGGCGGCAGACCTGCCGATCCCGTGAGCGTGGCGTATCTTCTCATGCCGTACTATTCTTATCTTTATTACGGCGACGATTCCGTCGCTAAGCGGGAATACGTTAACCTGAAACGCTGGGTGGAATATCTTCTTTCCCGCACGAAAAACGGCGTCGCGACCTATTCGTATTACGGCGACTGGGTTTTCCCGACGTGTTTCGGCAAGCCCGCCGATAAGTTGTTCGTTTCCACGCTTTCCCTTTATTGGCACCTTAAACTTATGACGAAGATTTCCGGAATCGCAGGGGAGAAATGGGACGAGAAGTATTATGCAAAAAAAGCGGAAGAAGTAAAAGAGGCTATAAACGCGACCTATTACGACTCCGGGAAGAAGAGTTACGCGGGTGGCACGCAGACGGAAAATTCCATGCCGCTCACGCTTAACGTCGCTCCCGAGCAGGACAGAGCGGCTATCGCCGAAAACGTCGCGAAGGACGTAATCGCGAAGAATTACCATTCGGCTTGCGGAAACGTCGGGTATAGGCATTTGTTTTATGTTCTCGGCGAATTCGGTTATCAGGATCTCGCGGTTAAAATTCTCGAAAATCCCGAATATCCCGGCTGGGGGTATATGGTTGAAAACGGCGCGACGACGGTGTGGGAGAGATGGGAAAGCGAAATGTCCGACGAAATGGACTCGTTCGATCATCCGATGTTCGGCAGTTACGACGCGTTCTTTTATGCGTTTCTCGGCGGCATAACCGTGGACGACGACGCGTTCGCCTGCGATAAAATAACGATCGCCCCCGTGAAACCCTCGGGCATGACTTATGTAAATTGCAGTTTTAACACGATAAGAGGAAAGGTTGTTTCAAACTGGAAACAGGACGGCGACGTAACGGTTTATCATGTGGAAATTCCTTTCGGAATCACGGTTCGCTTCAAAGCCGAAGGTGGTGAAAAAATACTGACTCACGGAGTCTACGATATAAAAATATAAGGCTATAAGTCGATAAACGCAATATTTATCGACTTATTGATAAGTTTATGAACATCTCTGAAACAATCGGAAAGGCAGACTTGCGGGCGTATAAACCTGTGCCTTTCTGGAGTATAAATTCAAAACTCGAGCGATCCGAGATCGAAAGGCAGATTTCCGAAATGAACGATTTCGGGCTGGGCGGGTTTATATTCCACGCGCGGGCGGGGCTTGAAACGCCGTATCTTTCGGACGAGTGGTTCGAAGCGATAGACGTCGCGCTGAAAAAAGCGAGAAAACTCGGGCTTAAGGTGTGGCTGTACGACGAGTACGGCTGGCCGAGCGGTTTTGCGGGCGGAAAACTTTTGAGCGACGAGAAAAACCGTGCGGGATTTTTGCGTTATGAATTAAAAAACTTTTTCGACGAATCGGCTTATGCCGTTTTCGTTAAGCGCGGTAGCGATTCCGGGTGTTGCGATAATTTTGAGCGCGTCGAAGCCGCCGTGCCGGGAGTGAGCGAGTATTATACGATAAATCGATTGCTTTCGGACGCATATTGTGATATACTTAACCCGCGCGTTACGGAACTTTTCATTGAAGAAACGCACGAAAAGTATTACGCGCGCTTTAAAAAATCGTTCGGGAAAGAACTTGCGGGTTTT
>JALETB010000019.1 GCA_022781715.1 Clostridiales bacterium
TATGTTTGCCTTTGCAAAGCCCTATTTCGATTTTTATCAGAGCCTGTTTAAGGTAAATTTTCAGCGGAACAAGCGTGTAGCCCTTTTCGTTGACTTTTCCGATAAGTTTCCTTATTTCACTCTTATGCAAAAGCAACCGCCTGTCGCGCCGACTGTCCTTAACGTTAAAAGCGCCGCCGCGGTCGTAAACCGCGACGTGCATACCTTTAATAAACACTTCGGCGTTATTCACCGAACAATAGGCGTCCTTTAAACTCACGTTTCCGGATTTTATCGATTTCACTTCTCCGCCGTCCAGCGCGATGCCCGCCTCGAACGAATCCTCAATAAAATATTCGAATCTCGCCTCTCTGTTTTCGGATATTATTTTCATAACACGTTCATTTTAACACAAATCGGCTTCATTTGCAAGGAAAATCCCGTGTTTTATAATATTAATATTATAAACCCGCGGAAATTAATATTATAAATCCGCGAAAATCGGGGGAGGAACAGGCGCAGATTCCGGTTTATAGTTTACCGATACATTTTTTCGAGAATAATCAGTTCCACGCGTTTTTCGGCTTCGTCCACACCGGCAACGCCGACTTTCACCTTATCCCCGAGAGAGAATTTACGTTTACCCGAAACGAGCGAGAACGTTTTTTCGTCGAAAGCGTAATTCCCGCGCGGCAGAAACTCTACGGGCGTAAACCCTTCGACGGTGTTTTCAAGTTGACTGTAAACTCCCTTCGCCGTCACTCCGCTTATCACGGCGTCGAATTCTTCGCCGACGAACGAACGCATATAATAAGCCTTGTATAAATCATCCACGGCTCTTTCCGCCTCGTCCGCGCGGCGTTCGTTTTCGGAAGAAATTCGCGACGCTTCCGCCACAAAGTCCGCGTATAAGTCGATTAACTCACCAAATCTGCCGTCAATAATCAATTTTAACACCCTGTGAACGATAAGGTCGGGGTATCTTCTTATAGGCGAAGTGAAATGGCAATAGCACTTGCTCGATAAGCCGAAATGCCCCTCGTTCTCAGGCGAATATTTTGCTTTTTGCATGCTTCTCAGCATCACTTTGTTGACTACCGGGAAAATCGGTTCGTCTTTAAGTTTTTCGAGAAGAGCCGCAAAATCGCGCGGGCGGACTTCGTCGGGTTTCCATTTTACCGTCAGCCCGATTGCCGAAACGAACTCCGCAAACGCTTTTGCTTTTTCCGCGAGCGGTTTTCCGTGGATCCTGTAAACGAACGGCGCTTCGAGATAAAAAGCGTATTCCGCAACGCATTCGTTTGCAACAACCATAAATTCTTCTATTATTTTATAAGCCTCGGCGGATTTTCTCGGTTCGACGACAATCTCGTCGCCTTTGAGATAAATATGCGATTCTTTCACGTCGAGGTCGATACTGCCGCGCTCATCTCTTTTTGCGGAGAGAATTTTCTGAAGTTCGCGCATTTCGAGAATCATAGGCGTAATCTGCGGATATTTTTCGAGATACTCTTTTTTGCCGTCGATTATTCCCTGCACTTCCGTGTAAGTCATCCTCTTTGCGGATTTTATCACCGACGGCTTGATTTCTTTATCCACGACGTTGCCGTCCGCGTCGATTTCCATAACGCAGGAAATCGTCAGCCTTTTCACGCCCTCGTTGAGCGAACATATGCCGTTTGAAAGTTTTTCCGGCAACATCGGAATAACTCTGTCCGGGAAATAAACGCTCGTGGAACGGTTCAACGCTTCTTTATCCGTTGCGCATCCCCTTTTCACGTATTCCGAAACATCGGCGATATGGACGCCGAGCATATAATTTCCGTTTTCGTTTTTCCGTACCTCAACCGCATCGTCGAAATCGCGCGAATCCTCGCCGTCAATGGTGACGATTAATCGGTCTGTATAATCCGCCCTGCCCTGCGTTTGCTCGTCCGTAACCTCGTCGCCGATTTTATCGGTTTCTTTTATAACGGCTGAGGGAAAAATCTCTTTATAGCCGTAACTTCTGATTATGGAAAGTTCCTCGGTTTTAAGGTCGAATCTCTTGCCTAAAATCTCCTTAACTTGCCCTTCCGGGTTGCCGTTTTCGGGAAATTTATAAATCTCGACAAACACTTTTTCACGCGGTTTCGCGCCGCCCGAACGCTTAAACGGCACATAGATATCCTTGAAATAATTCTTATCATCCGGGCGGACGAAGCCGAAATCGCGTTCTCTGTAATAAGTTCCGCAAAGCGAAGTTACGCCCCGCTCCAAAATCGCGACGACTTCGCCCTCGTCCGACGAGCCTCTGTCCGATACGACTTTTCTCGCCAGAACCCTGTCTTTATGCAGCGCGCCGTGAAGGCTTTTGTTTGGAATGAACATATCGGGCGTTTTTCCGTCCGCAGCGGTGAAAAAGGCAAATCCGCGTTCGTTTCCGCGCAGAGTTCCTTCGATATACCCCGCCGACGACGGCGTGCAATATTTTCCGTCGATATAATAAACCACGCCGTGAAGCTGAAGTTCGGCGAGGATCCTGCCGAGCATGCTCTTTTCGGACTGAGAATTTATGCCGAGCGCGGCAAAAATCATTTTGCGCGTGTAACCGTCCCACTCGCCGACGACGAATTTTTCTTTTAACTGATCGTAAATACTCATAATTGTTTCCGGTTTTGTTTTTTTGCAAAAAAATAAGGCGACCGATTAAGTCGCCTTTGTTTTTCCGCTTATTAAAGATAGAATTGAGCAACGCAGAACGCTATCATGCAGATTGCCATAACGGCTATCGTGATGACCGTGAGCCTTTTAAGTTTGCTCTCCAAAGTTTTGCTCTTGTTCTTTTTATCGGCAAAAAAGGTTTCCTGCTGACCGTTGAGCGCGCTGATACCATCCGAATTGCTCGGTTGAAGCATTATTACGATAATAATGAAAATCGCGCAAAGAACGGCTAATATTATGCTGGGTACGCAAATGATCATTTTCAGCGTCCAATTATCCATAAGTAAGTTAGCAAGCATTATTTATTTCTCCGTTTATTTATATTCGATTACTTTAAGTATATCATATCGAACATATTTTAGCAAGCGTTTTCGGCACTATTAATCAAAATTTTGTCGGTTTTCCTTTTAATCAAACAAAATTTAAACCCAATCAGATCTTAACAGGGTTCAAATTTTGCTCGGATAGCCGCGGGCGATCGCATTTGTCGCAAACGCCGTAATATGCAACCGATTTACTCTCCACCTTAAACCCGCGGCGAACCAATTCGTCCTTTTCTGCGTCGTTATCGGTCTGAGGCAAGGGCGGCAAATCGGTTATCGCCCTGCAAATGTTGCAAACGAAATGGTCGTGCTTCTGATGATTCGTGTCGAACCGGGCGGGTTCGCCGCGAAAACACACCTTCATAAAAACCCCGTTATCCGCAAGAAAATTGAGATTACGGAAAACGGTAGCCCTGCCTATGCCTTTTTCGCGCTTTTTAACTTCGGCGTAGACCTCTTCCGCACTCGGATGATATAAACTTTTCGCGATTTCCGCAACCATCGCCCTTTGCGACGTATTCCTTCTTGATTTCATTTAACGATACTCCGTATCATTATAATATCACATATCGGAAATGTTGTCAAGTTAAACGCATCGATAATTCGCGCCGCTCGCCGAACGACTCAAATATACAATTTCTGACCGACGTAAACGAAGTCTGTTTTGTTGTTTTTAAGAATTTCGAGTTCGCGCTTTTTATCGCCGCCGGAAATACTTTCTATCGTGTCGAAAGGTTTGACGATATACGCTTTTCCCTCGGGTTTTTCAATGACGAGCATTTCGCCGGGGCGTGGCTGCTCCGACAACAGATTGTCTGAAACGATTATTATTTTTGTCGTGCCGAATTTTTCCGCGATCGAATCGAGATTGTCGCCGCGCTCCGTTTTATAAACGAAAATCCTTTTGAACCGTCCGATATTATCAAATTTTTTATTCATAGTTCAATTATATTTTTAATAAACATTTTATAGAACACTTTAAAAATTACTGTCAAAATCAAAACATCGGGGTGAGTATTATTAAAAAAGTTTTCAAAACGGTCGTAATAGTTACCGTTCTTTCAAGTTTCGAACGTTTTCTCGGATTTATTTACAGAGTGTTTTTATCGCGCGAATTAGGTTCCGAGGGGCTGGGATTATATCAGATCGCGCTTTCCGTTCTCGGATTGTTCATGACTATAACCTCGTCGGGAATCCCGATAACGGTTTCGAGAACGATGATCAAAAACCGCGAAGAAGGGAAAAGCCGAAACAACGGAATGGTCGTTTCTTCCGGCATATTTTTAACGCTTATCGTCTCCGTTCCGGTAACTCTTCTCGTCCTGGCGCGGCTGCCCGTGACCGATTTTCTCTTTTCCGACAAAAGATGCTCGGAACTTTTAACGATTGTTATCCCCGGGCTTATCATAACGTCCGTTTACGCCGTGATCCGCGGGACGTTCTGGGGCAACGAAAGGTTTCTGACTTACAGCCTTATCGAACTGTTCGAAGAAATGGTGATGGTTGCGGCGGGAGTGGTTCTCGTGAAATTTTCGACGGATTTTATGAGCGGCGCGAAACGGGCGATGTATGCGGTTTTAATTTCTTACGTCTTTTCGTTTTCAGTCTCGCTCATAGCCTATTTCGCAAAGGGCGGACGACTCTCTTTACCGAAATCGGAATTAAAACCACTGTTCGTTTCGTCCGCACCGATAACGTTCATGCGGACGGCGACTTCGCTCATTAACACACTTATAGCCGTACTTCTGCCCGCAAGGCTCATCCGCTATGGCATGAGCGAAGCGAGCGCGGTTTCGGAATTCGGCAAGGTTTTCGGAATGGCTTTTCCGCTCATTTTTATGCCGTCCACATTCATCGGGTCGCTCGCGCTCGTCCTCGTCCCCGAACTCTCGTCCAACTATTACTCGAAAAATTATCTCACGCTTAAAAACAATGTGGAAAAAGCCGTTAAATTTTCTGTTTTCACGGCGTGCCTTATCATTCCCGTCTTCCTTTTTGCGGGCGAAGCGATAGGCTCGATAATTTATGCCGACCGCGCCGCGGGGATTTACGTAAAAAAAGGGGCGATAACGATGTTGCCGATGAGCGTCACCATTATCACCACGAGCATATTAAATTCGTTGAACAAGGAGAAACAATCGCTCGTTTATTACCTTTCCGGCGCTAGCGCGCTCGTTTTGTCGATAGTCTTTCTGCCGAAATATCTCGGCGTGGATTCGCTTATCCTCGGAATGATTTTAAGTTATTCCGTCACCGCCGTTTTAAATCTCCGCGCGGTTTATAAGGTATGTCCCAAAAGCCCCGATACCGCCTCATACATCGTCCGCGCGGCGGCGTTCGTCATCCCGAGTTTTCTTGCGGGGTATTTCACGAACAACCTGCTTCTGCCGGGCGTTGGCGAATTTTTCGCGGCGGCGATTTCTTCCGTGATTTCGCTCGGCGTTTCGCTTATTCTTTTCTACGTTTTCGGGATGCTCGATTTCGACGGAAAGAATCAGCCTTCCGCGCGGCGCGAAAGGACGCGTTTCAGCGCGGGGAAAAAGGCGAAAAGGAGCGCGTAATTGGCAACGCTGTTCCAGATTTGCCCTAAAAAGAATAATCTGTATAACACGTAAACGAAAAACGCGCAGTTCCCGCCGAAGTTTTTTTCGGCGAAAGCGACGAAATTTTTGCCGAAGCCGAGATGATAATTATATATGTAAAAACCCGTGGAATTCACTGCTATCGTGCAGACGACGAACGAAACCGCAGCGAAAACGGCAAGCCTCGCGAACATTTTTCCGTATGTAATTTCTTCTTTCACATTAAAAACCCCGCCGAGGATAATCCCGGCGAGAAAAGCGAACAATCCTGTGGATATGCCAACCCAAGGCATATAAATCAGCCCCCATGAATTGGAAACATAGCCGATAAAATCGCCGAATACGCAAGTTATGAAGCCTGCAATCGGACCTAAGATTACGCCGATTATCGTCGAAACGAAAATGGTGAGAGAAAACTGAAGATCGAAAATTTTAACCTCGAGGAACAAATTCGTCATCACCGAAAGAGCGGCGAAAACGGCTATCGAGGCAATTTTTTTTGCCCGCGAAGAGTTGCGGAAAATTTCCGAAAAGAGCAAATTGCCGAAGTTGAACGACTTTTTTTGCATAAAAAAACTCCTTTTTTAAAGTGGAGTTCCAAGAAAAACGGGCGCGCCGCATAAACATAACGGACAAGAATAAAACTCGCCGTCAGGCTTGCCCGAAAAACGGACTTGCGGCAAACAACCGTGATTTTGCATTGGATGCGTCGGAAAATCGCAAGGCTTTTTAAAAGTCGCCTTTTCGCGCATATTCAACATCCCGTTATATGCTACTTGACGCTTTCCGTACTACTCTGCTTTTTAATTTGCTGTTATTCTACCACTATCTGCCGGCGATGTCAATCGTTTTGCGATAAGTTTTCCGATAAGTCGTTCGATATGTTTTTCGGCAGTGATTCCGGGTAAAAATTTTCAGGAAAAGGACAGAACGTCCGTCACAGACAGACCAGGTTGCAACGCGAGATTGACGGAAGCCGAAATTACCGACGCGCATTCTTTTAAAACCGCGTCCACATCGCGATAAGTGACGAACATATCTTCTTCCGGCGAAACAGGGTCGAAACCGCCCTCTCCGCCCGAAGCGTCGCGGATGAGCCGTCTTGCGGAAATTACGAACGGAACGCCGACCGCAACGACGGGAACGCCGAGCGTTTCCTCGCTTATCTCCTTGCCGGGCGTTTTGCCCGCCGATTTGCCCGCTCCGCTGCCCGCTTTTATTCCGCGGGTGGTTATCTGATAACTTCTGCCTATTCTGTCCGCGCGGAAAGCGCAAAGTGAATCCACGCAGATAACGAGATCGGGCTTGACTTCGTTCACAAGCCCCCGCGCAACCTCGGTGCTTTCGATGCCTGTTACGCCGCAGACGTTTGCATGAAACGCGCAGACCTCTTTTATTTTATCGACGTCGTTTTTAATCGGGTCGCCGGGGCGTCTCGTCGTGATGATTCCGTCGCAAACGTTTTTTCCGAGCGCGTCGGACGTCATATAGCCGTTGCCAAGCCCCAGAACAAGCGTGGTGATATCGGAATCGAGACCGAGAAATTCAACGGTTTCCCTTATCGCCTTTGCAAGGCAACGCTGAAAATAGATTTTTTCGTCGTCGCTTTCCGCATACACGCCCCGCCGCGTCAGCGTGACGTATCTGCCTCTTTTAAGTCCCGTCTTTTCTTCTTCCTCCTGACTTTTAATGGCTATCACTTCTCTTTTTACGCCGTACTTCCCGCTGACGATATCGGATTCGATTTTCGAGCCGAGCCCTTCGGCTTCCGCCATATCGATTGCAAGATCGCACCTTATCGTTTTTTTATCAGTCACCGCACACCTCGACTTTTTGAAAAATATATAATATTATTTACAAAAAACCGTTAAATATTCTTGTCAAACTGTTTTTTTTGTGATAAAATAGGAGTACTGTAAAAAACGAACTCATCAAAGGAGAAAATAAAGTGCCTAACATTAAATCCGCTAAAAAGCGTGTTCTTGTAAACGCGAAGAAGAATGCCGTTAATAAGGATAACAAATCCGAAGTTAAAACCGCTATTAAGAAGCTCAACGCTCTTATCGAAGCCGGCAACTACGACGAAGCGATCAAACTTTACCCCGAAACCGCTTCGATCATCGATTCTTCCGTTTCCAAAGGCGTATATCATAGAAATACCGCCGCTAACAAGAAATCGGGACTTATCAAGAGAATCAACGCTCTTAAAGCGTAATTTCCTTAATTCGAAACCCGAATCGGAATCCTATAAAACGAAATTATCCGCGTAAGACGTAATTTACGCGGAGATTTTTTGTACTTAGTCTCAGACAACTATGAAAACCCCGCCGAGAAAAGCCTTATGCACTAAAAACCTTTGCGTGCATAAAACTTTCCCCGCCGGGGTTTTTATTAATTTTCAAACACTGTTCTGGCGAAAAAATATCGGACATTAAGCGTTAAGCCCGTCTTCCGCTTCCTTATAATTTATATCGTTTAACTCTTTCAACTTATAAAACTCGCCTTTCTTCGCCATTAGTTCGTCGTAAGAGCCGATTTCTACGGGTGCGCCGTTATCCATAACCACGATTCTGTCCGCGTCTCTTATCGTCGAAAGCCTGTGGGCGACGATAAACGTCGTTCTGCCTTTGATAAGCCCCGAAATCGCCTTCTGCACGTGATACTCGGAAATATTATCGAGCGCAGAAGTCGCTTCGTCGAGGATAAGTATTTTCGGGTTACGAATCAACGCCCTCGCTATCGTAACGCGCTGTTTCTGCCCGCCCGAAAGCCTGCCGCCGTGTTCTCCGACGTTGGTGTCTATCCCTTCGGGAAAGGATTTTATCAATTCCTCGAGGTCGGCTTCTCTCACGACTTCCGCGAGTTCCTCGTCGGAATAATTATCCATTCCGTAAGTTATGTTCTCTTTTATCGAACCGGAGAAAAGTATGCTGTTTTGCGGAACGACGGATATCGAATGACGATACACGTCGAGATTTATATCCCTCATCGAGTTGCCGTCGATTAAAATATCGCCCGAAGTGGGGAGCAAAAATCCTATTATCATATTCATAAGCGTGCTTTTGCCTGCGCCGGAACCACCGACCACCGCGATACATTCGCCGGGTTTTACGTGTAGAGTGAAATTTTTAACCGTGGGCGTTTCCGCGCCGGGATACGCGTAAAAAACGTTCTCGAAATCCACTTGCCCGCGAATCTGCGGCAGTTGCGTTCCTCTGTCCGATATCTCCATATCGCCCGCGTTCATCAGTTCGGAGATAGAATTAATGCTTTCTTTACCCGTTATTATCGACGGCATAACGTTGATTATACTGAGAATGTTATTGTTAATCGATGCGAACAAAGACTGATACAGCACCACGTCGCCGACCGTTATGACTTTTTTAAAAGCAAGAAACGCACAAAAGCCGAGGCACAAGCCGTTCAGAAGGTTAGAGGCAACCCAGGACGCCGAACCGAAAGATGCGTTTGCGATATCCACCGCCTGCCCGGACTTTTTCACGGCTTCGATTTCGTTTTTGAATCCCTCGTATTCTTTATCCTCCAGTCCGTGTGCCTTCGTGACGGTGAGCATTTCGAGAATTTCGGAGAGTCTGTTGGAAACGATTTCGTTATTACGTCTGTAAATATGCGCGTTTGTCTGCAATTTTTTCCTGAACAGCATCGCGATGATTACGTTTACCGGTATAACGAGAAGAAAGAACAACGAAACGACGCCGCTCTTATAAACGGCGATAGCTATGGAAATAATCGCGCCGACGACCGCCGGAATAAATACGTCGTTCAACGACGAAACAAGCCCGGTCACGCACGTTATGTCGTGCAGGAACTTGGACTGTACTTTTCCCGCTTCCATTTCTTTATGATACGTAATCGAAAGCCGTTGCAGTTTTCTGACGACCGCGCTTTTTATGTTCGCTTCGGCGTTTCTGAACATTTTCGACGCGACCGTTGCCCAAAGGGTGTGCATCGGTATGTTCTGCAAAAGCGAAACGGTAAAAATTACGGCATAAATTATGGCGGATTCTATCGCCGCGGAATAAGTGATTCCACCACTGAGATAATCCGTCGTAAGATTTATTATATTTGAAGTGATTACGGGAATTATCCATACCGGCGACGCTTTGATTATATACAGTAAAGTCGCCAATAAGTAATATTTTAAGTCTTTTTTTATCAGTTTCCCGAAAAAATCGACGTTCTTTTTCCCGCTTTTGGGTTTATCGGTAAAAATATGCTCGTAGGTACTCACTTCGTCTACGAGCTGTTTCGCTTCTCGCTTTCGTTTCATAACAGACGTCCTCATACATAATTTTTAAAGACGCGGTTATTCTATCATAACGCGAAAGTTAAGTCAATAGGAATTCACATAATTTACGTCCGTTTCGGTATACTTTTTTTATGATAATAATTTTTATTCGTTCGACGCTGACTTTTATCATACTTCTTGTCGTTATGCGCCTGATGGGCAAAAGACAGATCGGAGAAATGCAGCCGTTCGAACTGGTCATAACCCTGCTCATAGCGGAACTCGCCTGCATACCTATGTCCGACATATCCGTTCCGCTGATTTACGGAATAGCCGCAATCCTCGCTGTGTTCATCATTCATCAGGCGCTTTCGCTTCTCGACCGCTCGGGACGGATACTGAAAAGGGTAATCAGCGGAAAACCGTCGATTGTACTCAATAAAGACGGCGTGGATTTCGCGGAACTCAGAAAAAACAACATGGACGTGGAAGACCTTATCGAATCTATGCGCTCGGCGGGGTATTTTTCGCTGGACGACCTCGATTACGCAATCTTCGAATCTAACGGAAAACTTTCCGCAATGGAAAAAACGGGCGAAAAAGACGGAAAACCGTCTCTGCCCGTTCTTCTCGTGTGCGAAGGTAAAGCCATTCACAACAACCTCGAACTGATCGACTGGGACTTGAATACGCTTAGCGAAACGATTAAAAAACACGGCGCGCAAAGCCTGAAACAGGTGGGAGTTATGACGGTGGACGGCAACGGAAAAGTCTACTATCAGAACGAAAATCAGAAATATGAAACCTTTAACATAAGGCTTAAGGAGGGAGTAAATTGGTAAAATCGCTCATACCGGTACTCGTTGCGCTTCTTTTACTTTCGGGCGCGGCGGTTTACGAACAGATTTACGTTCGCTCGGCATTCGAGCAACTTCGCGAACAAGCGGTGATTATGCAAGAAAAGGAATTTTCCGGAACGGCGACGGTTTCGGACGCGGAAAACGTGAGAAACCGCTGGATTAAGGAAAAGGAAAAAATTCACGCTTTCGTCTCACATAACGACATTAAAGAACTCGATATGTGGCTTTCGGAAGGGGTCGCGTTCACCAAAAACGGCAAGTACGACGAGGCGTACACCAAATACGCGGTGATTGCGGACTTGTGCAGAAGTATTCCTAAAGGCTATCTCATCAGATTTGAAAACGTATTTTAATCGTAAAATCGCGCTTATAAAATAGCGCCGCGTTTTTCGCTGACGAAAAACGCGGCGCAAAAATTTCTACTTTCTGAAAATTTTATGATTTAGTTTTTCGACACCCTTTGCGGCGTAATATATTCCGACCGTTCCGAGGGCAAAATAAACCATAAAACAAAGGAAAAACGGAATATACGTATAAGGCTCGGGAGTTTTGAAAAATATGTTGAGTATCGGGTAAACCACTTTTACGTAGCCTATATGATAATAATCAATATTTAACTCGGGCGAAACGGCATATGCGACGTTGTTCGCAACGGCGGCGATTACTGCGAAAACAAACCACACCGCATACGCGCCGACAAGAAGTTTCAACTTCTTTTTGCCGAGCAGGCCGTAAACGACGATAATGAAAGTACCCGTCGCTATCATAATCCAGTGCCAGAGGAAACTGTGAACCGAAAGCAGAACGTACGGCGTGTTAAAAGCCGCCGTGGGATTGCAAAAGTAAAAAATCGCGCCGGCAAGGCTGCAAAAACCGAGAAAGCCGAGTATGGAATCCTTAACCGTTCCATCCTTGATGAGCATAACAACCGGCAACACGAAAACGATTATCGAGCAAATCTGCATGGGAAACATATCCCAGCGATAGCCGCCGTTTTCTATGGCGTAAAAAATCTCTTTCGCGACTTCGAGGACGATAAGCGTTATTTCGGCAGTCCAAAGACAAACGGAAACACCTTTTTTGTTATCCTTAAACTTTCTGCCGAGCAGAACGCCGCCGTAACCCGCGGCAATTGCAAACAATATTCCCAAAATATGAAACCAACCGAACAACTTCGGCTGCAACTCAGCAGACCACAACGATATCATCTCTCCTTATGCTCATATGTGCAAACTTGTTTTAGTATAACATACAATCGCGAATTTTGCAAATATTTTGTGGTGATAAACCGATTTATGCGGATGCCGAGCAAGAAGCGAATCCCTAAGTCCGATAAATCGACATAAAAGAAAAGCCTTCCCAAAGGAAGGCTTTTGAAATTCGGGTTATTGCGTTATCAGATCTTCGGGCCTGCGGAAACAAGCGCTTTGCCTGCCGCATTGCCTTCGTACTTCGCGAAGTTTTTGATGAATCTGCCGGCAAGGTCGACGGCTTTTTCGTTCCAGACTTTCGCGTCCGCATAAGTGTCTCTCGGATCGAGGATAGCGGGGTCTACGCCGGGAAGTTCGGTAGGAACTTCGAAATCGAAATACGGAATCTTCTTCGTGGGAGCCTTATCGATCGCGCCGCTTAAAATAGCGTCAATGATTCCGCGGGTATCCTTGATGGAAATACGCTTGCCCGTTCCGTTCCAGCCGGTGTTTACAAGGTATGCCTTTGCGCCGCTCTTCTTCATCTTCTTAACGAGTTCTTCCGCGTATTTTGTGGGATGAAGTTCGAGGAAAGCCTGACCGAAACAAGCCGAGAACGTGGGCGTGGGTTCGGTTATTCCGCGTTCCGTTCCCGCAAGTTTAGCGGTGAAACCGGAAAGGAAATAATACTGAGTCTGCTCCGGCGTAAGGACAGATACGGGAGGAAGAACCCCGAATGCGTCTGCCGAAAGGAAAATCACGCTCTTTGCGTCCGGTGCGGCGGAAACGGGGCGAACGATATTCGTGATATGATCGATAGGATAGGAAACGCGGGTGTTTTCCGTAACGCTCTTATCGGCAAAGTCGATTTTGCCGTCCTTGTCGAGGGTTACGTTCTCGAGAAGCGCGTCTCTTCTGATTGCGTTGTATATGTCCGGTTCGGAATCCTTATCAAGGTTGATAACCTTCGCATAGCAACCGCCTTCGAAGTTAAACACGCCGTTGTCGTCCCAGCCGTGTTCGTCGTCGCCGATGAGAAGTCTCTTCGGGTCGGTGGAAAGCGTGGTTTTACCGGTTCCGGAAAGACCGAAGAAGATAGCGGTATTCTTGCCGTTAAGATCGGTGTTCGCGGAACAATGCATCGAAGCGATACCTTTCAAGGGAAGGTAATAGTTCATCATCGAGAACATACCTTTCTTCATTTCGCCGCCATACCAGGTGTTGACGATGATCTGTTCTCTGCTCGTTATGTTGAACATAACCGCGGTTTCTGAGTTGAGACCGAGTTCTTTATAGTTTTCAACCTTAGCCTTGGAAGCGTTGTAAACGATGAAATCGGGTTCGAAGTTTTCGAGTTCTTCCTTGGTGGGTTTGATGAACATATTAGTGACGAAGTGAGCCTGCCATGCGACTTCCACTATGAAGCGGATTGCCATGCGCGTATCTTTGTTCGCGCCGCAGAATGCGTCCACAACATAAAGTTTTTTGCCGGAAAGTTCGTCCACGGCGATTTTCTTGACGGCGTTCCACGCTTCGATCGTAGCGGGATGGTTGTCGTTTTTATATTCGTCCGAAGTCCACCATACGGTATCTTTGGAATTATCGTCCACAACGATGAATTTATCTTTGGGCGAACGGCCTGTGTAAATACCCGTCATGACGTTTACCGCGCCGAGTTCGCTGACTTGACCTTTTTCATAACCCTCCAAAGCAGGATTAGTTTCTTCTTTGAAAAGTTCTTCGTAAGAAGGATTGTGTACGATTTCTTTAACGCCGGTTATACCGTATTTTGCTAAATCGATCTTTTTCATATTTTTACCTCGCTTTTTCGTTTTTCTTTATTGTTTTATTCGCATTTCCCGACATACGCGGGCGTTGAACCCGGAAATGTCCGGAATACGTTTCGGATCGTTTTTTTAATTTTATATTATTTTGCGGCTCAGCCGCTTAAATCTGCGCGACCGACGCCCGAACCATAATATTATGCCTTGTTTTGTCCTGTTTTAACCCGCAAAATACAAAATCTCCACAACCTCCCCCATTATCTTTAGTATACACCTTTTTATTAAAAAAGGAAACTGTTTTTGGGGCAAAAACAATAAAGTATAAATTTTTCATACAAAAGACATAAAACCATAGGGATTCCATAACGGTTTTACCTTGCCTGACTAAATTCCAAAACGAGATTAAGAACATAATTAAGGGCGAGCCTCCGAGGAGGCTCGCCCTTCAATCATTCAGATACATTATTCTTCAACGGTTTCCGTCGGTTCCGCGCCGCCCTCTTCCGTTTCCGCGGTTTCGCCGTCCGAAAGGTCTTCGCCTTCGGCAATCTCTTCTTCATCCTCGTGCGGAGTTATCGCGATCGTGGAGATAGACGCGCCGTCGAGACGCATAACCTTTACGCCCTGCGTGTCGCGGCTGATGAGCGAAATCTCGTCAACCCTCGTCCTTATGGCGATGCCGGTGTCGGAAATCATCATTATGTCCTCGCCCTCACGCACGGGTTTGATTCCGACGAGATAGCCCGTCTTTTCGTTGAACTGACCGGCTTTTATTCCCTTACCCGCTCTGGACTGGAGTCTGTATTCGTCGACGCTGCTTCTCTTGCCGTAACCGTTGGACGAAATGGTGATGACCGTGTCGTCCGGCTTGACGACGGACATATCGATGACGTAATCGCCGTCCGAAAGGTCGATAGATCTCACGCCCTGGGTATCTCTGCCCATCTTTCTGACGTCTTTTTCGCTGAATCTGATACACTTACCTTCGTGCGAACCGATAAGAACTTCGTCCTCGCCGCTCGTGAGTTGGACGGAAATGAGTTCGTCGCCGGGGAGAAGGCTTATCGCTATTTTACCGCTCTTTCTTATCGAGTCAAACTCGGACATAGCCGTTTTCTTGATAAGCCCGAACTTCGTAGCCATCATGATGTAGCCGCCCGCGCAGTTTTCGGTTGCGTTTTCGGTTGCGTTTTCGGTTACGTTTTCGTTCTCTGCGGTCGTTTCGGCTGTTTCAATCCTTTCGGCTGCCGTCGCCGTAACAGATTCGTCCGTAACGACTTCGTTTCCGTTTTCGTCGATTTCCGTTTCGAGATCTTCGCCAGGGAGTTCCTTTCTCGGAATAACCGCGGTGATTCTTTCGCCGTTGCTCACCTGAATGAGGTTGACGATCGCTCTGCCCCTCGTCGCGCCCTTGGACGCTTCGGGGACTTCGTAAGCCTTGATTCTGTATACCTTGCCGAGCGAACTGAAGAACAACAGATCGTCGTGCGTGGAGCATACGAACATATTCTCCACGAAATCTTCTTCCTTGGGTTTATGCGCCGTTACGCCCTTTCCTCCACGACGCTGAGCCTTACACTCCTTCGTCGCGATTCTCTTGACGTAACCCATATGCGTCATCGAAATAACGACGTCCTCTCTTTCGATAAGGTCTGCTTCGCCGATATCCGCATAATCGGTAGAAATCTCGGTTTTTCTCGGAGTGGGGTATCTGTTCTTTATGTCTTCAAGGTCATTTCTTACGATCGCTCTCACTCTTTCCGGCTTCTGCAGAATATCTTCGAGGTCGGCTATGGTGGCGTCGAGTTGGCGAAGTTCTTCGTTCAACTTGTCAACTTCCATAGAAGTGAGCCTCTGAAGCCTCATTTCGAGAATGGCGGTACATTGTTTGTCGTCGAGAAGGAACGCGGCTTTCAACTGCGAAGTCGCTTCGTCTTTATCCTTACTGCGTTTGATTATCGCGATAACTTCGTCGATATTGGCAAGCGCGATGACGAGACCTTTGACTATATGCTCTCTTTCTCTCGTTCTCGCAAGGTCGTATTTCGTACGTCTTTCGATAACGTCGATCTGGTGATCGATGAAGTAAGAAAGAATTTCTTTAATGTTGAGAATCTTCGGGTCGGTTCCGACAAGCGCGAGAAGAATTATACCGTCGGAAACCTGAAGGTTGGTCTGTTTATAAAGCGAATTGAGAACGACCTGAGCGTTCGCGTCCTTTTTGATTTCGATAACGATACGCATGCCGTGTCTGTCCGACTCGTCGTTTATGTTGGAAATGCCTTCGAGACGTTTGTTTTTAACGTAATCGGCAATAGTTTCGATAAGTTTCTGTTTGTTAACCTGATAAGGAAGTTCGGTTACGATGATTCTCTGGCGCGTGCCGTTGTTGAAGTCCTCTATTTCGCACTTGGCGCGGAGAATGATGCTTCCTCTGCCCGTTCTGTAAGCGTTTCTGATTCCGCTTCTGCCCATGATTATGCCGCCGGTTGGGAAATCGGGCGCGGGAATATATTTCAGCAGTTCGTCAACCGTTATTTCGGGATTATCGATAACGGCAATCGCGCCGTCGATCGCTTCGCCGAGGTTGTGTGGCGGAATGTTCGTAGCCATACCTACGGCTATGCCGTCCGCACCGTTTACGAGAAGGTTGGGGTATCTCGCCGGCAAAACGACGGGTTGCATTCTCGTGTCGTCGAAGTTAGGATAGAAGTCTACCGTTTCCTTATCGATTTCACGGAGCATTTCGAGAGCGGGTTTGCTCATTCTCGCTTCGGTGTACCTGTAAGCCGCGGCGGGATCGCCGTCGACCGAGCCGAAGTTTCCGTGTCCGTCCACAAGCGGAACGTTTATCGAGAAGTCCTGCGCAAGACGAACGAGAGCGTCGTAAACGGAACTGTCGCCGTGCGGGTGATATTTACCGAGAACGTCGCCGACGATGGTGGCGCACTTTTTATAAGGCTTGTCGGGCGTTAAACCGAGTTCGTTCATAGAATAAAGAATTCTTCTGTGAACGGGCTTCAAGCCGTCTCTTACGTCCGGAATAGCCCTCGAACGGTTTACGCACATAGCGTAATCGATGAAACTTTGTTTTAATTCTTTATCGACCTCGATATCGATTATCTTAGTCATATCCAGCGTACGTTTAAACTCGTCCGTAAGCGCCTGGTCAAATTCTTTCTTAGCCATTTCCTAAAATCCTCCCCGTCAGGTATCGAGTTCGCGATTTGCGAATTTTGCGTTTTCTTCGATGAATTTTCTGCGGAGTTCCGGTTCTTCGCCCATCAGAAGATTGAAGTTTGCGTCCGCTTCCACCGCGTCGGCAATGGTTACCTTACGAAGAGTTCTCGTCGCGGGGTTCATCGTGGTATCCCAGAGTTGCTGCTTGTCCATTTCGCCGAGACCTTTGTAACGCTGTATCTCGCAACGCGGGTTTTCAAGGCAGAATTTTTCTTTGTCCGCGTCGTTATAGAAATAGTAATCGACTTTGTTTTTCGTCGCCTTGTAAAGGGGCGGCTGAGCGATATACACGTGACCTTGCTCAACGAGCGGGCGCATATATCTGAAGAAGAACGTGAGAAGAAGAATTCTTATGTGCGAACCGTCCACGTCTGCATCGGTCATACAGATGACTCTGTCGTAACGAATCTTGGAAACGTCGAAATCGTCGAGCATTCCTCCGCCGAACGCGGTTATCATCGCCTTGATTTCCTCGTTTTCGAGAACTCTGTTCACTCTCGTTTTTTCTACGTTAAGAATCTTACCTCTGAGCGGCAGAATCGCCTGGAAACGTCTGTCTCTGCCCTGCTTTGCCGTTCCGCCTGCGGAATCGCCCTCTACGAGGTAAATTTCGCAAAGTTCAGGGTTTTTCTCCGAACAGTCGGCAAGTTTTCCGGGGAGAGCCGTGGACTCGAAAGCCGTTTTTCTCGTGGCTTCCCTCGCCTTTCTCGCGGCTTCTCTGGCGCGCTTTGCTGTGAGGCACTTGTTGAGAACTTCTCTGGTGAAGGATGGATTTTCTTCCAGATACGAGCCTAAACCCTCTAACATCGCTTTCTGCACGTAACCTCTCATCTCGCTGTTGCCGAGTTTGGTTTTTGTCTGACCTTCGAACTGAGGCTCGGGAAGTTTGACGGAAATAACCGCCGTCAAGCCCTCTCTCACGTCCTCGCCCGAAAGTTTGTCGTCGTCCTTGACGAGGTTGAGTTTTTTGCCCGCGTCGTTGATGAGTTTGGAAAGCGCGAATTTGAAACCGTCGATATGCGTTCCGCCCTCCTTGGTGTTGACGTTGTTTGCGAACGCGATGACGTTTTCGTTATATCCGTCGTTATACTGCATGGCGACTTCAACCGTTACCGCGTCGAATTTCTCTTCAAAATAAAGAACGTCGCTTATGGTTTCTTTGTTTTTGTTAAGGTATTCCACGTATTCGACGATACCGCCGTTATACTGCAATTCGTCGCGCGCTTCTCTGCCCTCTCTCTTATCCTCGAGAACGATTTTAAGCCCCTTGTTGAGGAACGCAAAATCGCGCAGTGTGCTCCTTATCGTGTCGTAATTGAATTCCGTCGTTTCAAAAATCTCGGCGTCCGGTTTAAAAGTGATTCTCGTACCGGTAAGCGAAGAATCTTCCAGAGTCTGCAAACGGGATCTCGGCACGCCTCTGTCGTATTCCTGACGGAAGTGTTTACCCTTCTGATAAACGTCTACCGAAGCGGTTTCGGAAAGCGCGTTGACGGCTTTGAGACCTACGCCGTGAAGCCCGGACGAGACCATATATCCGCCGCCGCCGAATTTGCCGCCCGCGTTGGGCTTCGTCATGACGACTTCGACCGTGGACACGCCTTCTTTTTCGTGTATTCCGGTCGGGATGCCTCTTCCGTTATCCATAACGGAGCAGGAACCGTCCTCGTTGATGGTTACGGTTATGGTGTCGCAATAGCCTGCGAGAGCCTCGTCGACCGAATTGTCGACAATTTCTTTGACAAGATGGTGCAGACCTCTCGCGTCGGTCGACGCGATGTACATACCCGGTCTTTTCCTGATGTGTTCAAGCCCTTCGAGAACCTGAATCTGATCGGCGCCGTAATCCTTTTCGACTCTGTTTTCGTTATCCATTATTTTCTCCTGTGATTACTTCGGAAAACGGGGATATCCGTCCCCGAAATCGAGTTTTTAAGGCAGAATTAAACCTTTATACTTATTATAATATAATATTATAAATAAGTAAAGCGATTTTCATAAATTCTTCGGATATTTATGGCTGAGAAAATAAAAAAAACGCGGCCTAAAAACCGCGTTTCGCATACTGTTAAAATCAAATTGAAATTAAAGGCGGGAAAGCATTTCCGCATTGAATTTTCCGTCGCCTTTGAGATAGGCTTTGGCGCATATTTTTTTAGCCGATTTAAGCGTTGCTTTTACGTATTTTTCGTCGCCCTTATAAGCCGCGTAATAAACGAGCGTTCTCATGCCGGACGCACCGGGAAGAGTGTCGCACTTATCGAGAAGATATTCGTATTCCTCAATCTTTCCCTCGTCCTCGAGCATTATATAAGCGAACAGCATTTCTATCGCCGCTTCGTCGTCGAGGTAATCCTCGGCATTCTGCAATTCTTCAAGCCCCGCGACGATGTTTTTCGGCTCGAAAAGTTCTTCCGCTCTGCGCAGCCGTAAAAGAGCAAACCTCGCCTTTACGGTTTCCGACGCGCTCTGCTCCGGCTCGAACAACGAGCCGTCTATCTCCGCATAAGATTTTCCCTCGTAAAGTTCTTCGGTTATTCCGAGAAGTTTTTCGATGTTTTTCTTTTCGTCTCCGTCCGAGAGCATCGCGGCAAGAACGGAACCGTCGTTATCCGGCACAAAACCCGGCACGGCGTTGATTATCAGAACGACGACCGACAGAGGCATGCCGCAGAAGAAAATCGCTCCGAGCGGCGCAGAAAGAGCCATAAACGTGATAAACCCGGCAACGAGAACCGCCGCGGCGATAACTCCGCCTAAAATTCCGCCCGCGACCGTTTTCGCGTATCTTTTGCCGAGATCGCCCTTACGGGTGGGAACGATATCCGTAGCCCCGAGATAAGAATTTTTAAACGAAACGGAAAACTTCTTTATCGCCTGCTTGTCGTATCTGAAAATAAAAAACGAAAAGCCTGCGACCTCGAAGCCGTTTCTCTTCGCAACGAGCGCATGCCCGCCCTCGTGAAACAACGCGGTGATCGCCAACCCGATGACCAGACCGCATAACATGAGAAACAGCCTGAGCCAGAAGTTTGCCGACAAAGCGAACGACGAAAAAACCGCCATCAGGACGGCGCAGACGTACATTACGATTATGAGAATTTTCTTCCCTACTCCGTTACCCGTTTTTTCCTGCTCCATAACTCTCCTGTCCGATTATGCCCCGTTTGATCAAAAAACCGAGCATGTTATCGTTTTCACTGACCGTAATTTTACCGATACCGAAGTCGGATACTATCCTTAGAAGCAAATACGCGCCTCCGACGATGATTTCGGCTCTTTTTTCGCTTATTTTAAGCGTTTTTACGCGCTCTTCATAAGTCGCGTTCTTTATTTTTTCGTAAGTTTCGCGGATTTGCCCGACCGTAATTTCCGTTCCGTTGACCTTTTCCCGATCGTACCTGTCGAGCCCGAGAAAACAGGCGCAGAAAGCCGTAGCCGTTCCGCCTACGGCGTAAAAAGGTACGTTTTCAGGAACTTCGCCGTATTCTTTTATGCGTTTATCGATAAGTTCGCAAAGTTTTCCCTCGTCCTCGCCGCAAATATATTTAAGCCTTACCGCGCCGAGAGGGAGAGAATGGCAATAAACCGTTTTTCCGCCTTTTCTGACGGCGATTTCCGCGCTCGCGCCGCCTATGTCGATAATTCCGCCGTCGCCCGAACCGACCGCACCCGAAAGCCCGATTTCGCCTTCTTCTTCGCCGTCTATAATTTCGATTGTCAGGTCCGTTCTTTTTTTAACTTCGCCGACGAACGCCGAACCGTTTTTCGCGCTTCTCACGGCTTCCGTGGCGAAAGCGAATATTCTTTGCGGATTGTATTTTTTAACTTCCGCAAGCAGTTTTTCTATTCCCCTGACCGTCCTTTCGACGGCAACGGGCGTCAACTCTTTTTTCTCGTCGAGTTTTTCGCCGAGGCGGGTTGTTATAAGCCCCTGAAAATATGTTTTTTCTTCCGAACGGACGAGCGCGCGGACGGAATTAGACCCGACGTCGAAAACGGCGAAAATTCCGTTTTTGTCAGCCGTTGTCGTCATTTTTGTAGATATATCCCTTCTGCCTTGCACGCTCTTCTATTTTCCATTTTTTAAGCCAGAGATCTATTTCGTCTTTTCCGTTTGCGATCTCTTCCTGTAATTCCGTTATCTCTTGCTGAAGGCGTTCCGCTTCTCTTTTTTTCGTTCCCATCGCCACGAGTTGATAAATCAGAACCGTTATGAGAACGAATAAGAACACTACCGCTATAGCCGTCCCCGCGGACACGAGGCGTTTTAACTTTTTTTCGGTCACTGTGCTTCCTCCGTAACATCAAGGCAATACTTTTCGCAATTTTATTATATCCTTTTTCGGTTAAAATTGCAAGCGTTTTATTAAAACTTGCGTTTTCGGCGATAAATCCTATCGCGACGCCGAGCGGCATGTACGCCCTGAAATCCGGGAATCCGAAAAAAAGCGACATCCTGCCGTAAATAACGCAGCACGGAACGGCGAAAAGTAAGTCCGCAATCAACCCGACCGCCCTTTTCGCCTTAAAACGCTTCGCGGATAAAATTCCGCCGATCGCCGCAAGCGGAAAATACGCCGCGCCGCAAATCACGCCGATAAAAACGCACTCGACGAAATAATATAACTGTCCTTCCGTTACGAACATTATTTGAAGAACCTCTTCAGAGTCGTCTGCCCGCCCGAAAGGAATTTCACGCCGACAACCGCTCCGACCATTTTAAATTCGCCCGTGCGTTTTTCAAACCCGACGATTTTAAGCCCCTCGCCCGTTATGCAGACCCTGCCGCCCTCGACAAGGCTGAGCCTGATTTCTCTGTCGTTGAACGAAATAACGTCGCCCACGCCACTCGCCGTGAACGACTTTTTGTATTCGATAACGAACTCAGGAATAATTTTATCCATAAAAAAACCTCCCGTAAAATCTTATGAGAGGTTTTCGTATTTTATTAATTTTAATCCGCCCGGCGAGGCGGGCGAGTTTCGATTTAATCGAGTTTCTGATCGCCGAATTTTATCCATCCGATTTTGCGGAACAATTCCGAAAACGCGAACGACAACGCCGCCGGCAGGATAAACAGCAGAAGCGCGATGCCGAGAGCGAGAATCCACGGATTCATGCCCGCGCTCGCCCCTATCGTCCCGAACACGCCCACAAGCCCGCTCGTTCCCATTCCTCCGCCCGAAGCGTTGCATTTCAAGCCGAAAAGACAAGTGGAAACGGGACCTAAAATCGCGCTCGAAATTATTTCCGGAAGCATTATCGCGGGGTTTTTCATTATGTTGGGTATCTGAAGCATGCTCGTGCCTATTCCCTGCGAAACAAGCCCCGAAACGCCGTTTTCTCTAAACGAAGCCACGGCAAAACCTATCATATGGCAACTGCATCCGACAACCGCCGCGCCGCCCGCGATGAGCATCGCATCATCCGTAATTCCGCTTGCGACGGACAGCCAGATAGCGGCGGACGAAGTGGGCATCGTGAGAAGAACGCCCATTACGACGGAAATTATTATACCCATAAAGAAAGGCGTAATCTCGGTCGCTCTGGATATGAGCGCGCCGAGTTTGGTTATAAGGAAGATGAACGGATAAGCGACGTAAATTCCGCCGAGACACAAAACGAGCGTGCCGAGCGGAACGATAAGAATATCGAACTTGGTCTTTCCTGCGTAAAGCGACACAATTTCCACGCACAGAAGCGACACGACGTAAGCCCCTATCGGATTGCCGGGAAAACCCATCGTTACGGAGAGGCTTCCGCCCGTAATATTATCCGCCCACGCGCCGACGAACCCCGCGACGGCAGCCGAAAACATCGTGAGTTTTTTCGCGCCCAAAGAGTGAGCGATTCCCACGCCTATTCCGAAGCCCATAGAAGTTTTTGCGACGTTCGCTATGGTATTTACGATGTTTCCGAATGCGTTATTGCCTATCCAACCCGCAATTTGCGCGAGAATAGTGCCTGCGATGAGCGTGCAGAAAAGACCTTGAGCCATGCCCGAGAACGCATCGATAAACCAGCGCGACGCAAGTTTTTTTACGGTTTTTTTAAACGATTTTTCTTCGTTTTCGTTGCAAAAGTTTTCCATATGTTCAGTCATTTTTTAATTCTTTTCGGCTCGGATTATCCGGCTGAAATTCTATTCGGTGATAAAAGTTAATTTATTATCCGCCTGATCGCACGAAGTGAGGAAATACTCCACTCCGTTTTTGACTATTTTCAGATCGGTTCTGCATTCCTTTCCGTGCAGATGTCCGTAAACGACCTTTGCCACTCCGTTTTTCTCGAAATTGTCGGTGAAAAGCGAGTTTTCACGCCTTACGTTGAAAGGCGGATAATGAATCAGACAAATCAACTCGTCGTTTTCTTCTCTGATTTTATTCGCCGCGATCATCGCGAGTTTCAGCCGTTCCGCCTCGCGGAGATAGATTTTTCTGTCCTGCTCCTTGAAGTCCGGCGAACCCTCGACGCACCAACCGCGCGTTCCGCAGATTATCTTGTTTCCAAATTTTACACAATCGTTCTGAAGAGCGTAAAAACCATCGGGGAGCGAATTTCTGATTTTAGATATACTTTTCCACCAGTAATCGTGATTGCCGCGTATCAGCACTTTTTTGCCTTTAAGCGGGCATAATGTGGCGATATCCTCGAGAGCCTCGGGCAAATCCATCGCCCAACTTATGTCGCCGCCGATTAAAACCACGTCGTCGTCGGTTACCTTCGCGTTCCAGTCGGCGAAAATCTTTTCGAGGTAATTCTCCCACTTCGCGCCGAAGATATCCATCGGCTTGGAACCTTTGCTGCACATATGAAGATCGCTCACGGCATAAAATTTCACGGTTTTCTCTCCTCTCGGGCAATTTTAACACATTTTGCTTTTTTTTTCAACTTTTTACGCCCTTGCGAGAAAAGTTGGCGCAAAAAAAAGCCCGAAGGTTTTTCCTTCGGGCATAACCGGCTCAGCCGATTTGACTATACTTGCCGTCAAGTGTTGCCGGGGTAAATCGGGAGATCGAAAAATCCCGAACATACTTCCTGCGTGTATTCCTGGCACTGCGGCAGCGTTGCGTAGCCGTAAGACGGAAGAAGAAGTTCCACCGTCATGACGACTTTCATTATTATCGTTACGCAGCACGACACGGTGAACGTGGCGGTGTCGGTGTAAATACCCTCAGGCGCGACGATGGATACGACGGAATTGATTTTATACGGTATTATCGACGGCTCGGGTATGTACATAACTATATCGACGTCGAACGAAACCGAAGAAGTCGCCGTGCCTCTCACGCCGTTGGCGTCGGTGTATATCACTTCCATCGGAACGGTGACCGTTGCCTGAACCCTGCCGAAACGCTCTCTGTCGGGAAGCCTGTCTACAGTGACGTTGGTTAAAACGCCCTCGTTGCCGATGCTTCTCGCGCTGAGAAACGTAAGCGGATAAACGGGATTTGCGGGGTTAAACCCGGTAAGCGCAAGCGTTATGCCCTCTTCCTGCGTCTGACGGATGCAGGCGTCGAACACTTTTTCGGCTTCTACGCATACCTTTTCGCACAGCCCGTTTACAGGATTGCCGTTTATTCTGCCGGGACATCTGTCCGATGCGTTGTTTGTAAAGAACGACATATTAAACCTCCTTAAAACGCTCTCATTTTAATATATGCCGAAAGCGTTTAAAAATGTTAATACGTCGCTTTGTTTAAAACTTTATATTATGTTTTTTCAGTTCCGCCGCCAACGCGACGAAATCTTCCGTGGAAAACGTTTCCCCTCTCGCAAGCGGATTGTCCGTGACGGCGCAGATTATTTCGTTTGCCTCTTCGCGCGGAATTTTGAACGATTGCATAAGATTGTTGGCAAGCGTTTTTCTTCTGCTGGCAAAAGCGCATCTGACCGCCGCTCTGTAAGCCTTTTTGTCTGCGCCCGGGTATTTGTTTCTATCCATCGTGATTTTCACCACGGCGGAATCTACGTTCGGCGCAGGGTAAAACTTCTTTCTGTCGATGAACAAAAGTTGCTCGGCGTTACCCACGAGGTCTATCCCCGCTGTTATCGCGCCGTAATCTTCCGTGCCGGGCTTTGCGGTCAGTCTGTCGGCAACTTCCGCCTCGATCGTGACCGTTATGCTCTTCACCTTTTCCGATTCCTCGACGAATTTCATCAGTATCGGAGTGGTTATATAATACGGAATATTCGCGACGACGGAAAATTCCTCGCCGCAGATTTTCTCTATTTCTTCGGTTCCGGTTTTCATAACGTCCTTGAAAATTATCTCGACGTTATCAAACCCCGCAAGCGTTTCTGCAAGAACGGGCTTGAGATTGGTATCTATCTCGAACCCTATAACTCTCTTCGCCTTTTTCGCGATAGCCGCGGTGAGCGTTCCTCCGCCGCAGCCAACCTCAACGACCGTGTCGTTTTCGGTTATGCCCGATTTCGCGACGATATCGTCCAGCAGAACGGGGTCGGTCAGAAAATTCTGCCCGAACCGCTTGTTGAACCTGAAACCGTTTTTGTTTAATATGTCTTTTAACTGCATCAACTGTCCTTGATAAATTCTCTTACTCTTAAAGGAATACCCGCTTCGGCGGCGATTTTTTTGCATTTTTCAATCGATTCCGCGCCGATGACGTCCACAACCGAAAACGTGACGTAAAGCCCGCGATCTCTGCATTTTTTCGCAAACGAAATGAGTTCGGGATAAGCGTCCTCGCCGAAAACGGGCCTGCAGATATCGAAATATTTTTCCGCGCAGCATTCGTTAAGGCTCACGTTCACCTTATCCACCGCTTCCGCAAGTTCTTCGGTTATATCTCTTCCGTTAATCAGATTGCCCTGTCCGTTCGTGTCGAGCCGGACGATATAGCCGCGTTTTTTGAGTTCTTTCCCGATTCCGACTATCTCTTTCACTCTGAACGTAGGCTCTCCGAAACCGCAGAAAACAACCTCGTCGTAACCGGTTTGCGGCATCGCGGCGAGAACTTCGTCGGTCGAAGGCTCCCTCGATAACCAGAGTTTATTGCCGAAATAGGATTCTTTTCCGTTTCGCACGCAAAAAACACAGTCGTTTGAACATCTGTTCGTAAGGTTGATATAAAGTTTTCCGTCAAGTTCATAAGCGTAAGTATCCATTTATTATATCCTGTAAAACCTTTTGAAATTCGTTTCTGTTATGTTTTCCGCTTCGGAAAGGGAAACGCCCTTTACCTCGGCGAGTTTTTTTGCGATTAGCGGAATTCTCGAGGGTTCGTTCATCATCCCCCGGAAAGGCTCCGGCGAAAGATACGGACAATCCGTTTCCGTCAGAATTCTGTCGGACGGAATCATCCTTATGACGCCCTCTTTTTTTGCGTTTCTGAAAGTTATCACTCCGCCGAACGAAAAGTACGCGCCGAGTTCGACGTATTCGCGCGCGATTTCCTCGCTCTCGCCGAAACAATGCATAAGGAATCCGTTTTTCAGAAGTTCCCGCCTTTCTTTGAGAAAATCAAGCGTTTTTTTCGTTGCGTCGCGCGAGTGGATAACAACCGGCAGATTGAATTCGCGGGCGATGAGAAGTTGCTTTTCAAAGGCTTCTTCCTGCGCTTTTTCGGGCGATTTGTTCCAGTGAAAATCGAAGCCCGTTTCGCCTATGCCTACGCATTTTTTCTTTGCCGCAAGCGTTCTTATCGTTTCCTCGGCTTCCGCCGTGAACGTGGAGGCTTCGTCCGGGTGAACGCCCGCCGTGAAATACATATCGTCGTACTTTTCCGCAAGAGCGGCGGCTTTGAGCGACGAATTTACGTCGAAACCCGAATTGACAACCGCCCCGACGCCCGCCTCGCGGTAATTTTTTATTATTCCGGCAATTTCCCCGCCGTATTTATCGTCCGTTAAATGAGCATGCGCGTCGGTAAACATTATCGCACCGTCGCCCCGTCGGGAATTTCTCCCTTTTCGGGCGAAACAATCGAAAGTTTACCGTCCTTTTCCGCGCAGAGAATCATGCCCTGACTTTCCACTCCGCAAAGTTTCGCGGGTTTGAGATTATAAACAAGCACGACGTTTTTGCCGACGAGTTCTTCGGGCTTATACCACTCAGCGATGCCGCTCGCCACGGTGCGCGTTTCTTCGCCCACCTTAAGCGAAAGTTTAAGCAATTTTTTCGATTTTTCAACCTTTTCGCAAGCCGTTACGAGAGCCGTCCTGAACTGTATTTTAGCAAAATCGTCTATCGTGATTTCCGATTTTTCCTCTTCTTTTTCGACTTTTTCCGCCGCCGCTACGTATTTATTCTTTATTTCTTCGGCTTTTTTGTCCACTTCCGCCTGGTCGAGCCTTGCAAAAATCACTTCCGCGTTCGCCTGAACTTTGTTCCCGTCCGGATATAAGCCGAATTCGCCCAAAGCGGTATATTCTCTTTCGGCGCAGTTTATCTGTTCAAGCACTTTTGCCGACGTTTCCGGCATAAAAGGCGCAAGAAGCGACGCCGCTATCGCTATCGTTTCGGTAAGATTATACAAAACCTCTTTAAGCCTCGGGTGTTTCGCCTCGTCCTTGGCAAGCACCCACGGCGCGGTTTCGTCCACGTATTTGTTCGCTCTTCTAAGGAGCGTGAACACGGCGTCTATCGCGTCGGAAACGCGGAATTCGTCCATAAATCCGCAAACTTTTTCGTAAGCGGCAACGGCGATATTTTTAAGTTCTTCGTCAACGGGTTCGGTCACGCCGGTTCTTTCCACCAGACAACCGAAGTATTTTTCGCTCATCGCGACCGTTCTTTTGACGAGGTTGCCGTAAACGTTGGCGAGGTCGCCGTTGATTTTATCGGTCATGAGTTGCCAACCGATAAGTCCGTCGTTATCGAAAGGCATATCGTCTAACACGTAATATCTCACAGGATCAACGCCGAAAACGGACACGAGATCGTCGGCGTACATAACGTTGCCTTTGGACTTGGACATTTTTCCGCCGTCCTGCAAAAGCCACGGATGCCCGAAAACTTTTTTGGGAAGCGGCAAACCGAGAGCCATGAGGAATATCGGCCAGTAAATGGTGTGGAATCTGATTATGTCCTTGCCGATGATGTGGACGTCGCACGGCCAGCACTCGTTGAAAAGTTCGGACGAATTGCCGTCAACGTCGTAACCGACGCCGGTGATGTAATTCGTCAAAGCGTCCAGCCAGACGTAAACGACGTGCGACGGATCGAAATCGACGGGAATACCCCATTTGAACGACGTTCTCGACACGCAAAGATCCTGCAACCCCGGAAGAAGGAAATTGTTCATCATCTCGTTCTTCCTCGAAACGGGATAGATAAAATCGGGATGAGAATTGATATAATCTATAAGTTTCGGGGCGTATTTGCTCATTTTGAAGAAATACGCTTCCTCTTTGGCTTTTTTCACTTCGCCGCCGCAATCGGGGCATTTGCCGCCTGCGAGTTGGCTTTCCGTCCAGAAAGACTCGCACGGGGTACAATACCACCCTTCGTACGCGCCCTTATAAATATCGCCCTGATCGTAAAACTTTTTGAAGATTTTGCGGACCTGCTCTTCGTGATATTTATCGGTCGTTCTGATAAAATTGTCGTAATCGACGTTAACGCACTTCCACACCGATTTGATTTCGTCCGAAACCATATCGACATATTCTTTGGGAGATTTGCCGAATTTGCGGGCTTTTTCTTCGATTTTCTGCCCGTGTTCGTCCGTTCCCGTCTGCAAATAGACGTCGTAGCCCTGTTTTTTTCTGAATCTCGCTATGCTGTCGGCAAGAATCGCCTCGTAAGTGTTGCCTATATGCGGCTTCGACGACGTGTACGCGATTGCCGTTGTTATATAATATTTCTCTTTCATAATTCCGAACTGCCTTCGTTGATATGCTTTTATCATATTATAATATACTTTTAAGAAAAAGTAAAACATAAAAAGGCGGTTTTTATCATAACTTGTATCGTGAACGTAATTTTTACCTTTATTTTCTTGATTTCCCTCGTTGTTTTCGCTGTTTTTTCGCCCGAAAAGACGCTTGAAGCAATGACAGGCGGAGGGCAGAAAGCCGTGGGGCTTTCGATGAATCTTATAGTTATTTACGCAGTGTGGTCGGGCGTTTTGCGGATCGCGGAGGACTCCGGGATAGTTAAAAAACTTTCCCTCAAACTGCGCGCGCCGATAAAACTCCTTTTCGGCAACCTCACGGACGACGAATCGGACGATATTGCCGTAAACATTTCGGCAAACCTGCTCGGAATGGGCGGAATCGCCACGCCCGCGGGGATTTCTGCGACGACGAAAATGTGCGACCGAGGAAATCACGAGGGAGCGACGAGGCTTTTCGTTCTCGCCTCGACAAGCATTCAACTCGTTCCAACGACGGTTATTTCGCTCAGGCAGTCGTTTTCGTCCGCCGCGCCGGCGATAATTTTTCTGCCGTCCCTGCTCGCGTCGCTCATCTGCACGATAACCGGACTTTCGCTTTGTTTTATCTTTAAACAAAAACGCGGAGGGCGCGGAAAAAAATGAAATACGTCGCGCTTGTCATTCCGGTTCTTCTCATCGCTCTGCTCGTTTATTCTGCGATAAAAAAAGTGAAAATTTACGACAGTTTTGCCGCGGGCGCGGGGCGGGCGTTACCTATCGTTTTTTCGCTTTTTCCTTACCTCGTAACAATTTTCATAATGACCGAACTTTTCCGCCTGAGCGGACTGTCGGACGCGCTGATAACTTTTCTCGCGCCCGTTTTCGACTTTTTGGGAATACCTTTTGAAATCGCTCCGCTCGTGATTTTAAAGCCTTTTTCGGGCGGGGGAAGCCTTGCTCTGCTCACCGAGATTTTTGAAAAATACGGCGTGGATTCTTATGTTTCCCTATGCGCATCCGTGGTGTACGGCTCGTCCGAAACGACTTTTTACATCTCTGCTGTATACTACTCCGAGGCAAAAGAAAAAAGGCTGATAAAACCGATAATCATATCGCTTTTTTCAACCTTTATTTCAACGGTTTTCGCCTGTTTTATATGCAGATTTTTTTAGGCATTGCATTTCTTATCACTAGTTATTTTTGCGATGATAAGGAATATAATGCTCAGCCGCAGGCGCATTATGCTTCATCAATCGTCCATGTCGAGATTTTCGATTATTTTAGCCTTTTTGATCGGCTTGCTGTCGCCGTGTTTAACGAATATCATCGTTAAAAACGCCAGCGCGACCGCTACGGTTGCGTAATAGAACAGCGGTTTCATGCTCCCCGCGAGTTCCATTATCGCGCCCGACAAAATCGGAGTCGCTATCTGCGCCGCCATTGAAGCGGTGTAATAAAATCCCGTATATTTGCCTACGTCGCCACCCTTTGCAAGTTCGACGACCATCGGGAACGAGTTCACGTTTATCGTAGCCCAGCCTATTCCCGCAAGCGCAAACAGAAGATTGAGAACTATTATGCTCGAATTTTCCGTCATGAACGTCGCCCCGAAGAACGCTGCCGTGAGCATAACCACGCCCGCGAGAATGCTCTTCTTTCTGCCTATTCTCTGCGCAAGCATGCCGACGGGAATATAAGAGATTATCGCCGCGCCCTGCGCCACTAAAAGCGTCGTGTTATAATCCATGTGCAGGACGTTCATCGCGTAAAGCGAATATTTCGACGTTACGGCATTGTAGCCTATGTACCACAGCGCGACCGAACACAAAATAAGAATAAGGCTTTTCAGTTCGGGCTTGGTGAGTTTCTTTTTGGAAATCTGGTCAACTTTTGCCTCTTCTTCCGTTTCGAGTCCGTCCTTAACGGAGTTCTGCTCCATTTCTTCAACCCATTTCGGTTCTCTTACTTTCCATATGAACATCAGAAGCCCTAAAACCATAACCCCGCACACCGCGCCGATGAAAGGCGTGTAACTCATGAGTTGGTTATAAGTTTTTCCCGTGCCGAAAACCATGCCGAGAACAAGAACGAGCATTCCGCCCGCCGTTCCCATAAGATTGATGATTGCGTTCGCCTGCGAGCGAAGCGGTTTTTCGGTTACGTCCGGCATGAGAGCCACCGCCGGCGAACGGAAAATCGCCATCGCAAAAAGCGTTAAGAGCAACAGCCCCGCAAAAAGCACGAGCGTTAAAGGCCGTTCCAGCGTTTTTTCAAGAGCGTAATCGCTTATGCCCGGCGTTATCAGATTTTTATAAGCGTTGCTTTTGCTTATGTTTTTTCCTATCTTCGAGCCGTCCGGCATTTTATAAACGGTTTTGCCGTTTTCCGTTACGGACGTAAGAACGCAATAGGTTTTCGTTTCAGAATCGTAGCCGTAAGCCGTTTCGGGTTTGGAATGGTCGGCGTTATATTCCGCGTTGATATTCGAGTACCAGTCGCGGACTTCCGTCTTTTCCTCGTCCGTAAGTTCGTTATAGAGTTTGTTTTTTACTATTTTTGCGGCGTAATCGCAGATAATGTAAGTTTTTGGCTGATCCTTATCCGTTATCGCGTTGTACTCGGCGTTCTGAATTTCGTAATTTGCGTCGAAAAGGGTTTCGTAACCGCTGTTTTCGCCGAAATTGCCGAGTTTTGCGAGTTGCGCGTTGTCGGCGAAAGTAAGCCCGAAAAACGAAAGCGCGGCGACGATGGTTCCGACGATTATGTAAGGCGTTCTCCTGCCGAAGCGGGTTTTTGTTTTATCGGACAAACTGCCGAAAAGCGGCAGAAGAAATATCGCGATGACGTTGTCGAGCGACATTATCACGCCCGAAACCGTCTGACTTAAACCGAATTTGTTGACGAGCATCATCGGGACGATGCTGTCGTAGGCTTGCCAGAACGCGCATATAAGGAAAAACGCGAACCCGACGAATATCGTCTTTTTATAATTTAATTTCATCTGATTTTCCCCTTATCGGTACTTATTTCTCTTCCTTATAGTAGACCAACCTGTGGCATGAATCGCACTCCACGAGGCTGCCCTTTTTCAGGCTGTCGAAACAAGCCATCGGGAATTCCGTTCCGCACCGCGAACAATGCGGCTTCTTCCCGAAAACCTGAACGGAATAAAGGACGGGGAAAATTTTGTCCTTCCGCTTGGTTTTATAAAGTTCCATTTCCGCCGGAGGAATCTGCTTTTCGATTTTGGCGAGTTCCGCCTTGATCTTTTTCATTTCCTCTTCCTTGGACGCCTTCAAAGCGTTATATTTGGGAACGAACTCGCTATATTGGCTCTTCGCTTCCTTGGTTTTGGATTTCAACTGAGTGAACTCCTTCAAAACCGCCGATATCTCGCGCGAGATCTGTTCTATGCCGTTTGCGAGATTTTCGATTTCGTCGTTGAGTTCCTGAGCCTTTCTCTTCACGTAGCCGAGTTGTTCGATATCGTCCGTTTCGTCCACGTCGTCGTATTCTTTTATCTCGTCGCCGAGCCTTTTGTAAAGCGCGAGCGACTCGTTATACTTATTGGCAAGTTCTTCCGCCCTCTTCTCCAGAAGCGCGATGTTGTCGTTTACGCTGTTTAAAAACTTCTGCGCGGAAACGGCTTTTTTTCTCTCTTCGCTCTGCGAAATTTCGGTTTCGATTTCGCGAAGTTTCGTATCGACGCTTTGATATTGGAGTAACTGTTCTATCATATTTCGCTCCTTCCCTTGGCTACGCGACCGTTAAGGCAAAACCGCCTTAAACGAATCTTTCGTCGTCAAAGAAATAAATTTTTATATTCGTTAATTCCGCCGCGCATTTCTCAGCAAACTTCTTCATTCCGTAATTCTCGGTGCCGTAATGCGTGCAACCGAGAACGCAAAGCCCTTTTTCGAGCGCGTGAAGAAGAACGTGATGCGGAATATCGGCGGAAACGACGAGATCCGCGCCTGCGGCAACCGCCGCTTCGACTTCCTCGTCGCCCAGCCCCGCGCCGCAAAAAGACGCGAGTTTACGGACGGGTTTATCTTTTTCGCCGTAAGCGAAAACCTTTTCCGTTCCGAATTCTTTTTTATAGTTTTCGGTTATTTCGCCGAATGTTTTATCTGTAACGCTTATCCTGCCGTAGCCTTCGCCGTTACCGAAATCGTCCGAAATTGCGACGATTTTTCCGCCGAGACCCGCGGCAAGCCAAAAATCGATTCCCTCTTTCGCTCCGTCGAGGTTGAGGTGATTCGAAATCACGCCTATGCCTGCGTTAGCCGCCGTAAGAAGAGGCGCGTCGGCAAGAAGATTTTTAACCGGGCGATAAATCGCCGGGTGATGAGTGACTATCGCGTCCGCGCCCACCGAAACGGCGTAATTTACGCTCGCACTCGTAAGGTCGAGGCAGAAAACCGCGGTTTTGATTTCCTTTTTCGTTTCGAGAATCATTCCGCTGTTGTCGTATGCGCCTTCATTAACGAACCTGTCGGATATTTCCATAGGCGCGTATTCGAGTAATTTTAAATACAATTCGCGATAAGTCATTCTATGATTTTCCTTAATTTTTCCGTTTTTTTAAGCAATTCTTCCTTTTCGGGAGAATCGGCGTTTGCCGCCGCCTCCGAAAACAGTTTTATCTTGTCGTTGACGAATTCTTTGAAATCATCGCTCTTTTCTTTGAGATTATCTCTGCCGAAAACGTATTCGTCGTCCGTGTATTCGTCTTTTTTATCCGATTTTTCCGCCACGATAACGTGATAATACTTCCAATCCTTAAAGGTGTAATCCCTCGCAATAAAATAACCGTTTTCGACGAGAAAACGCCTCACTTTTTCCGAGTTCTTCATCGGCTGAAGGACGAGCCGCGAGGGTTTGTCCTCCCGCCTTGCGAGCATAGCCGAGATAATCTCTCCGCCCATGCCCGAAATCAACGCTTCGTCCACGTGAGGAAGGTTATCGAACCCGTCCGACACGATAGCAGTGAACCTGCCGCCGAAACGCAAGGAAAGCCTGCTTTCGGCTTTTTTAAGGCACTTTTCGGAAATATCGGAGATGATAACCTCATCGAAAAGCCCGTTTTCGAGGGCTTTTTCGGCTATATAACCGTGGTCGCAACCGACGTCGGCGAACGTTCCGCCGCCTTTGAGTTCGGCATAGAGCGTTTTCAGCCTTTTCGTGAGCGGATTATTCAATGAAATCCTTTAACCTCTTGCTTCTTGACGGATGACGAAGTTTTCTCAACGCCTTGGCTTCGATCTGTCTTATTCTTTCTCTCGTTACGTTAAATTCTTTTCCGACTTCTTCCAGAGTTCTCGGTTTTCCATCGTCTATACCGTAACGAAGCCTCAGAACTTTTTCTTCTCTCGGTGTGAGGGTGTCGAGAACGTTGATGAGTTGCTCTTTAAGCATGGACCCCGCAACCACGTCGGTAGGGGCGGTGCTCTGCTCGTCCTCGATGAAGTCGCCGAGATGGCTGTCCTCTTCTTCGCCGATGGGTGTTTCCAGAGACACAGGGTCCAGCGCGATCTTCTGAATTTCGATCACGCGCGACTCGGGAATACCCATTTCCTTTGCGATTTCTTCGGGAGTGGGTTCTCTGCCGTATTCCTGCAACAAAAGCCTTGAAACTCTGCCCACTTTGTTTATGGTTTCCACCATATGGACGGGAATTCTGATTGTTCTCGCCTGGTCGGCAATCGCCCTCGTTATGGCTTGCCTTATCCACCAGGTCGCGTAAGTGGAGAACTTGAAACCTTTCTGATAATCGAATTTTTCGACGGCTTTCATAAGCCCGAGGTTGCCTTCCTGAATAAGATCGAGAAACTGCATGCCTCTGCCGACGTATCTTTTCGCAATCGAAACGACAAGACGAAGGTTCGCCTCGGACAACGCTCTTTTCGCGTCCTCGTCGCCGTCCATCATCTTCTTTGCGAGATTGATTTCGTCGTCCGCCGAAAGAAGGGGGACTTTGCCGATATCTTTGAGATACATCTTTACGGGATCGTCCATGCTGATCTCTTTGATGATCTGTTCGTAAAGTTCCTTGTCCTTTTCGTAATCGTCGATTATTTTGATTTTGTTCTCTTCGAGCGCTCTGTAAACCTCGTCGATCTGAGCGGGATCGGTGTCGTATCTTTCGAGCCTGTCGCAAAGTGCGTCCGAACCGATCGAGCCTTTTGTTTTGCATTCTTCGAGAAGCGACGTTATGATCTCCTGAAGTTGTTCTTCGCTGATCGCCATTTTTATCCTCCGTTAATATTTAGCGAGTTTTGCCGTTATTTTGGCAATAGCCCCTACGATTTCTTTTCTTTTTTCGGTGTCCGTTTCCGCCCTGAACACCTCGTTTAACTGCGCGAGTTCCGTTTCCAGTTTGTTTTTCATCATCTTCGAAACGCAATCGGAAAAATATCTCGTTTCTCCGTCGCTGCCGAAAACGTTATCCCCGCTCGACAACACCGCGTTATATTCGACGAGTTCCCCCGTATCGAAAAGCGTTGCCACGGTCGACGGAAACACCCGCTTGCCGTTTTCTCTTCCGTCCTCGATAAGATCCGCGATTTTGTTTCTTACCGGGTCGGAAAAATCATAACCGCAGAAATTAAACGCCTGAGCGTACTGCTTATCGAGAAGCGCGGCGCAAAGCACGAACCTTTCGGCTTCGGCTATTCCGTCCTTGCTCTCGCGGATCTCTGCAGGCTTTTCCGCTTCGATTGCTTTGCCCGACGCTATATTTTCCGCGTCGCGACGAAGCGATTCGTAAGTGGTGTCCGTGTCTCTGCCGAGTTTTCTGAGCAAATCTTCACGTTCGCTCTCGGTGGGGCGTTCCGCAATGACTTTAACCGCTTCGGTTATGTATTTTCTCCTCTCCGAAGTGTCGGAAAGGTTGAATTCTTTCTTTAAAATCCGCAGTTTGAAATCGACGAGCGGCAGACTGTCTTCAAGAAGTTTTCCGTATGCCTCCGCGCCGAATTTCCTTATCACGTCGTCAGGGTCAAGCCCCTCGGGGAGAGTTACGACTCTGACTTCCAGACCCTCGTTCTGAAGAATTTCAAGACCTCTTATCGTTGCTTTCTGCCCCGCGCCGTCGCCGTCGTAACTGATCAGCACGGTGGGCGCGAAACGCTTCAGAAGCCTTGCCTGCTCGGTTGTGAGCGAAGTCCCCATCGAAGCGACTACGTTTCTGAACCCTGCGTTGAAAACCGAAATGGCGTCCATATAGCCTTCGACCATTATTATCGACGACAAGCCGTTTTTCGCCTTTTCTTTTTTTAAGTTGTTGATATTATAAAGCGTTCTGTTCTTTATGAACAGTTCCGTTTCCTGAGTGTTTTTATACTTCGCGAAGTCCGGTTTCTTTTCTAAAAGCCTACCGCCAAACGCGATAACGCAACCGAGGTTGTTGATTATGGGAATAATCAATCTGCCCCACAATGCGTCGTAAACATAAGACGAGCCGTCGTCCTTCACTTTTTTCTGACACACGCCGCATTTGAGCATTTCCTCTTCCGTATATCCCTTCGATTTCAGATAGTTCGGGAGCGAAAACATGTCGAGCGACGCGCCTATTCCGAACGCCGTGACCGTCCGCCGTTCGATGCCTCTGAATGCGAGATAATCGTTATGCGGCTTGGCTTTGGGATCGGAAAGGTTATGCACGTAAAACAACGCGGCGTCTTTGGTGAGCGACAGGAGTCTGTCTCTCGACTGCTTGTCCGACTCGCGTTTTTTATAATCTCTGTCGTCGTCCGGCATAGCCATTCCCGCGTTTTCCGCCAAATAACGCACCGCGCCGATGTAATCGAGATTTTCCATTGTTCTGATAAAGGTTATCACGTCGCCGCCGCGTCCGCAACCGAAGCACTTGAAAAATTGCCCCGCCTCGTTCACGGTGAACGACGGAGTTCTTTCCGAATGCCCGGGAAGAGGACAGCACGCCCAGTGGCTGTTGCCGCGCTTTTTTAAAACGCAGTATTTCCCGACAATATCGACTATATTGTTTTTAAGTTTTAATTCCTCTATAAACTTTTCGTCGAGAGCCATTTCCTTTATCTTCTATCTTAAAATAAAATTTTTCGGTACGAAAATTTCTTCGAAAGAATAGACGGCGTACCTGTCCGTCATGCTCGACAGATAATCGCAAAGAACGGTGTCTTCGTCGTATTTTTCGAGAAGTTTTTTATAAAAATCCGGGAGTCTTTCCTTGTGTTTTTTATAATAAGCGTACATCTGCGCGAGCATTGCTCCGGCACGCCCCTCCTCGGCTCTCGCCGCCGGAACGATATACACGTTATTGAACATAAAATCACGAAGCCTTTCGGTCGCTTCCATTTTATCCGCTTCCATAACGACGTCGTTTTTGCCGTAAGACTGCTTATAAATGGAAGTTACCATTCTGTTTATCCTCTCTCGCGAGGATGCTCCCAGAATTTCCATTTCCTCTTTCGGTAAATCGTTTTCGGTGATTATGCCCGCCCTTATCGCGTCGTCTATGTCGTGATTGAGATAGGCTATTCTGTCCGAAAGAGAAACGACTTTTCCCTCGAGAGTATGCGGATTTCCGCTCTTTTTATGTTGCAGAATTCCGTCGCGCACTTCGTAAGTGAGGTTGAGGTCTTCAAGTACGTCGACCACCCTTAACGACTGAACGTTATGCTCGAAACCTTTGGGGTTGAGTTCGGCAAGAACCCGTTCGCCCGAATGGCCGAACGGAGTATGCCCGAGGTCGTGACCGAGAGCGATAGCCTCGGCTAAATCCTCGTTTAAATCGAGGCAGCGGGCTATCGAACGGGCGACCTGCGCCACGTCGAGCGTGTGGGTGAGCCGCGTCATATAATGGTCGCCTTCGGGAGAGAAAAAAACCTGCGTTTTGTTTTTCAGCCTTCTGAACGCTTTGGAATAAATTATTCTATCCCTGTCGCGCTGATAATCGGTGCGCATGGGGCAAGGTTCTTCGTCTTTCAGCCTACCTTTCGTTTTATCCGAAAACGCGGCGAACGGAGAGAAAAATTGTTTTTCTTTTAAAAGCGTTTTTTCTTTCATAGAAACCTCTTTATGCCCTTTATTTAATTCCTCCGCGGTGATTCTTTTCCGACATTAATATTATTCAATCGTTTTTCCGCTTTTCCCTTTTTTTGTCTGTTTTTTGCGGTTTTACTTAAACCACTTCTCCGCCCGAAAGGTTAAGGGTTATACCCGTAACGAAATCGGCGTCGTCCGCAAGATACAAAACGGCTTTCGCCACATCCTCGGTCGAGCCGAATCTGCCGAGCGGGATATCTTCTCTGATAAGTTTTCTGTCTTCTTCGGAAAACGCGCGGTTCATCTTCGTGTCGATAAAACCCGGAGCGACGGCGTTGACGCGGATATTCGCCCCCGCGAACTCCTTGGCAAGGGCTTTCGTGAAACCCGTTACTGCGGACTTCGACGCCGAATAAACCGCTTCGCACGAGCCGCCCGTCAAACCCCACATCGACGAAACGTTGATTATCGCCCCGCCTTTTTCGAGCATATGCGGCAAAACCGCTTTGGTTGCAAGAAAAACGCCTTTCATGTTCACGGCGAAAATTTTGTCGTACTCCTCTTCCGTCACGTCGAGCAACGTTTTTATCGGGAGCGCAATTCCCGCGCAGTTTACGAGAACGTTTATTTCGCCGTTCGTACCGCTTTGTTTCGCGAACGTTTCAACCGCGCCCTTCACGCTTTCCGCGTTCGTAACGTCGATTTTTATCACCGCGCCGCTGATTTTTTCGGCGATTTTTTTCGCTTCCGCTTCGGAATTATTGTATCCCACGCCGACAAAATAGCCTTTTTCGGCGAATTTTAAGCATATCGCCTCGCCTATTCCGCCCGCGCCGCCCGTCACAAGCACGCTTTTCACTAAAAACTCCTTATTATGCCCGCAAAATGCTATCGGGCAAGCAAAAAATGATTATACGCAAAAATCGGACGGCAAAAAAACAGATCTTTTGCTGCCGCCCGAATGACTTAAATTCCGGATGAAATTTAAAATTACTTCTTGACTCTTTCCATGTATTCGCCGGTACGAGTGTCAACCCTGATGGTTTCGCCCTCGTTGACGAACATGGGAACCTGAATTTCAACGCCCGTTTCGAGTTTTGCTTTTTTGGTGGCGTTGGTCGCGGTGTTGCCGGCAACTCCGGGTTCGGATTCGGTTACGAGAAGTTCGACGAAGTTTTCGCAATCGACGGAAAAGGCTTTACCCTTGTAGAATTTCACGGTAACGGGATCGTTTTCCTTAATCCACTTCAAAGCCTCTTCGACCTGATCGTAAGTGAGCGGCTCCATGTTATATTCT
>JALETB010000089.1 GCA_022781715.1 Clostridiales bacterium
ACGGTGAGAAATTGCAAAGGGCTTGTAAACGAACTTCTTTCGATCATCGACGAAAAAGACATCAAATTTTTCTCGGCGTAAATCGCCGCGGACAAAAGCGGCGGCGCGACCTGACAAAACAAAAACGCGACGTGAAAAAATAAAAGCGCGACATAATAAAACAAAAACGCGGCAAAACGCGAAAAACAAAAACGATAAAGTTTTACTGTTTACACAGAGGAGGTAAATTTATGAAAAAAATAGCAATTCTCACAAGCGGCGGCGACGCGCCGGGCATGAACGCCTGTATCAGAGCATGCGTAAGAAGCGCAATCAACAGCGGACTGGAAGTTTTCGGCGTCGAAAGAGGTTATTACGGACTCGTAAACAACTGCATCACGCCGATGACCACTCATTCGGTGTGCGATATAGTTCAGAGAGGCGGCACAATTCTCAAAACGGCGAGATGCCTCGAATTCAAATTCCCCGAAACGAGAAAGAAAGCCGCGGACAATCTTAAAGCGCTCGGCATAGAAGGGCTTGTAGTCATCGGCGGCGACGGTTCGTTCACCGGCGCGAGATATTTATCCGACGAAAACGGAATCAACGTCGTGGGCATCCCCGGCACGATCGATAACGACCTTGCTTACACCGATTACACTCTCGGCTTCGACACCGCCGTGAACACCGTTCTCTGGGCGATAAACAACCTCAGAGACACCATGACCTCGCACGACCGCGTTTCGCTCATCAAAGTTATGGGCAGACGTTGCGGAGATATCGCGCTCTACTCCGGAATCTGCGGCGGCGCGGAATACATTCTCGTCCCCGAAGTGCCTTACGACATTCAGGCTATCGCGGAGGATATCAAAAAGAGCAAAGAAAGGGGCAAAACCTCGAACATTATCGTTCTTGCGGAAGGCGCGGGCAACGAACAGGAAATCAAAACCATCGTTTCGGTCATCAGCGGCGCGGACGTCAAAGTAACCACTCTCGGACACATTCAGAGAGGCGGCACGCCCACCATGGCTGACAGAATGCTCGCGGCAAGATTCGGCACCAGAGCGACCGAACTTCTCTTAGAGGGCAAAACGAACAGAGTTATCGGCATAAAGAACAACAAAATCGTCGACCTTGACATAACCGAAGCGCTTTCGCAGACGAAAAAAATCGACAAAAATCTTTACGACATGGCGTCTAAACTCTGCTAAGATTTCTTTTCTTCTTATAAACACGACTATAAATACGACAAATATAAACTTATAAACCCGAAAAACTTATGAAAAATCTTAAAGGAAGATGCGTTTTCGCTCAATCGGGCGGGCCGACGACGGTTATTAACGCGAGCATTGCAGGGGGACTTCTCGAAGCCCTCGACAACGAATCCGTGACGGGCGTTCTGTGCGCTCATCACGGAATAAAAGGCGTTTTAGACGAGGATTTCTTCGATATTTCGCTCGAGGACAAAGCCGAACTCGAGGCGTTGAAACACACGCCCTCTTCGGCGTTCGGCTCGGTGAGATACAAACTGAAAAATCCCGCCGAGGACGATTCCGATTACCGCAGAATTCTGGAGGTGTTCAAAAAATACGACGTCCGCTATTTCTTCTATAACGGCGGGAACGACAGCATGGACACCTGCGACAAAATCTCAAAATACATGCAGAAATCGGGCTATGACATGAACGTTATCGGCATACCGAAAACGATAGACAACGACCTCTGCGGAACCGACCACTGCCCCGGCTACGGCAGCGCGGCAAAATATATAGCCAACTCGATTATGGAGATAAACCGCGACGCTTCGATTTACCCTTCGCCGCTCGTCGTCGTTGTGGAAATCATGGGCAGAAACGCCGGCTGGCTGACCGCGGCGAGCAAACTCGCCTCGATAAACGGATTCGGCGCGGATCTCATTTATCTGCCGGAAACGCCTTTTTCTTACGAGAAATTTTTATCGGACGTGAAAGCCGTCGCCGACGCTAAAAACTACTGCGTCGTGGCGGTTTCGGAAGGAATTCGCTTCGAAAACGGCAAATACGTGGGCGAGGATCAGAGTTCGACCGACGTTTTCGGACATTCGCAACTCGGCGGAGTCTGCTCGATTTTAAAAGCCAAAGTGAAAACGCTCGGGCTTAAATGCAAGGCCGTGGAACTGAATATTCTGCAACGCTGCGCGGCGCACTGTGCTTCGGATACCGACATAGAAGAATCTTTCACCGCAGGCAGGCAAGCCGTTAAAAAAGCCGTCGAAGGCGAAACGGACAAAATGATCGCTTTCAGGAGAAAACCGGGCGAAACGTATGAGATAGATTACGTTGCCGAGCCGCTTTCTTCCGCGGCGAACGCTGAAAAACGAATCCCCGCGGAATGGATAACCGCGGACGGAACGAACCTTACGGACGATTTCGTTGCTTACGCTCTGCCGCTTATTAACGGAGAGCCGAAACGCAGGCTTAAAAACGGCTTACCCGTTTACGCAAAACTTAAATTAAAAAAATTCAAAATCTGAAAAACGCGGGTTAATCGTCAATCACAACGAAAAAGCCCGCCTATAAGTCGATTAATTGAATAATTAATGTTTAACTCTTACAAAAAATAATAAAATCTCACAAGAAAAACGCGGTTTGTTAACCGCGTTTTTTATTATTTTTGCTTGATATTTCTCTTAACGTGTGATAAAATAAATATGCCAAACAAATTTCATAAGCAAACTTAGGGATATTTTCTTTTTACAAAAAAGGATTATTCTTTCTTTTGTCGTACATAACAACGGTATGAGTTTTGTAAAAACGCAAACCCCATCGAGTTGTTGTGTAAGGGTATCCCTTCCGTATGCTTGGAATTTGTTTGGCGACAATCGAGGTTTGCGCTTTTGGTGCGGTGACTTCGGTTGCCGCATTTTTTATTGTTTTCAGGGGGATAATTTTATGGTATTACATTTCTGCCGCAAAACAAGTCCGGATTACGTCATAATTCCAAACCTCATCGGTTTGTTCGGAAATATTAACTGGGCAAAGAAAATGTGGATAGGCTTTTATATAAACGTCGAATAAACGCCGTACGATGATAAAACCCGGTAAACTCACTTATTAAAACATTACCTTTTCTTTATCTTACCACACCATTTGGTGTAATGTTAACCATTTAACACCATTTGGTGTAAAATATTCTCGGAGAGATAAAGTATGTATGCGGAAAAATTTGCCGAAAGGCTGAAAGAACTTATAAATGAAGACAGTATTTCGTCGGTAGCAAAGAAAATCGGAATTAACCAACAAACGCTTTCAAGATATATACACTGTCAAAGAGAAATAGGTATAGAAAACCTCTGCAAAATAGCAAACTATTTCAATGAAGATTTGGATTATCTCACAGGGAGGAAGGACTATTAACTATGCTTAGCCGCAGGCGATTGCGTCAAAACGCAATCGCCTGCGGCTAAAAAAATCGGCGGATATTGCGCAAAACCACGCAAAATCCGCCGATTTGTTTTATGAAAATTTTCAGTCCTTTTTAACCTCGATGTAAAGTTCGTCGAGTTGCTTCTGTTCGACCGGCGCGGGCGCGCTGCTCATAAGGCACGAAGCCGTCTGAACCTTCGGGAAGGCGATAACGTCCCTTATCGAATCGTCCTTTGACAAAAGCATCGTAAGACGGTCTAAGCCGAACGCAAGTCCGCCGTGCGGGGGCGCGCCGTAATTGAACGCGTCAACGAAGAACCCGAACTTCTTTTCTATGTCGTCCTCGGAAAAACCGAGAATGTTGAACATCTTTTTCTGAATATCTCTGGAATGAATACGGATAGAACCGCCGCCCGATTCCTGACCGTTGATGACAAGGTCGTACGCTTTCGCTCTCGCCTTGGACGGATCGGTCTCGCAAAGTTCGAGATCCTCGTTCATGGGCGCGGTGAACGGATGGTGAACCGCCATATAACGATTCTCCTCCTCCGACCATTCGAACATCGGGAATTCCGTTATCCACAAAATGTCGTAAACGTCCTTGTCGATAAGTCCGTGCTTGTCCGCAATCATAAGACGGATCCCGCCGAGCGTGTTGAACACCACGTAATCTTTGTCCGCCGCGAAGAAAAGCACGTCGCCCTCTTCAAAGTTCATTCTCGCCTTTATGTTTTCGATATCCGTCGGCGTGAGGAATTTGGCAAACGACGATTTGATTTCGCCGCCCTTTGCCCAGGTCATCCAGCAAAGCCCTTTCGCGCCGAGAGTTTTTGCGTATTCCACGGTCGCGTCGAGTTCTTTTCTCGAGAACTTGTCCGCTAAGCCTTTGGCGTTGATCGCTCTCACGCTGCCTCTGATAGGTCCTATTTCGATTTTAAGCGCGTCGGCGAAAACCTTGAATTCGGAATTCGCGAATAAGTCCGAACAATTCACGATTTTTAAGCCGAATCTCGTGTCGGGTTTGTCCGAACCGTAATTTTCCATCGCGTCGCGATAAGTCATCGTTCTGAAATGCCCTTCGCCGAGATCCATTCCTATCGCGCTTTTGAAAATGTTTTTGATAAGCCCCTCGATCGGGTACATAACGTCCTCGACCTCTTCGACGAAACTCATCTCCACGTCTATCTGAGTGAATTCCGGCTGACGGTTGGCTCTCAGGTCTTCGTCGCGGAAGCATTTGGTTATCTGATAATATCTGTCAAAGCCCGCAATCATAAGAAGTTGCTTATAAAGTTGCGGCGACTGCGGCAACGCGTAAAAACAACCCTCGTGAACTCTTGACGGAACGAGATAGTCTCTCGCGCCTTCGGGTGTGGATCTGCCGAGCATCGGCGTTTCCACTTCGACGAATCCGTTCTCGTCGAAAAATCTTCTTGCCGCCTTCGTGATTTCGTTTCTCAAAAAAAGGTTTTTCTGGAGCGACGGTCTTCTCAGGTCGAGGTATCTGTATTTTAAACGAAGAGTTTCGTTTACGTTGGAATCGTCGAGAATTTCAAAAGGCGTGGTGTCGGCTTCGGAAAGAATTTTCAGTTCGTCGGCAAGAATTTCAATCTCGCCGGTAGCGATTTTGTTCGTTTTGCTTTCTCTTTCTCTGACCTTTCCCTTGACGGCAAGCACGTATTCCGAGCGGATATTCTGCGCTTTTTCAAAAACTTTTTCATCCGTGGTATCGTCGAAAACGACTTGAACAAGCCCCGTTTTATCGCGAAGGTCAACGAAAATAAGCGAACCGAGATTTCTTCTTCTCTGCGTCCAGCCCATCACCGTAACTTCTTTGCCGACGTCCGAACTTCTCAAAGTTCCGCACATCGAGTTACGTCTTAAATTACCCATAAATTCTGACATAAGTATTCTCCGTTTCACGGCTCCTTTCGGAACCTATACGGATATTTTAAACTCTTAACCCCGAAAAGTCAACGAATATAAACGCGTTGCACGTTATATTTCGCTTTTTATTTGATATAAACCTTTTCGAAACGCTTTACGCCCGTCAATATTTCGTAAGAAATCGTTCCGCACGCGTCCGCCATATCCTCTGCGGTGAGTATTTCGCCGCTTTGTCTTCCGAAAAACACGACCTCGTCGCCCGCCTTAACGCTTTTATCCACGAGCGCGAAACAAAAATCCATGCAGATATTGCCGACGATTTTCCTTTTTTTGCCGCCGATGAGAACGCTGCCGCCGGTGAAAGATCTCGGCACGCCGTCGCCGTAACCTGCGGAAATCGTCGCTATGAAGCAATCTTCCGTTGCCTCGAACCGCCCGCCGTAACCGACCGTTTCGCCCCTTTTTATCTTTGCGACTCTCACGACGAAACTTTTAAGCGACATCACCGGTTTCAGTTTGCCGGTCGCGTGTTTCGGCGCTTTTGTCGCTTCCTGCGTTTTTTGCTCTCCGTAGCCGTAAAGCCCTATGCCGATCCGGACCATATCGAGAGCGTATTCTTTATCGAAAAAACCCTCCGTTGCGGCGATATGCCTTATCGCGTCTTCCGGAACGAATTGCATATCGGCGCGAAAAGCGGCGAACTGCCCGCCCGTTTTCTCCTTATCCGAACAATCGAAAAAATGCGAATATACGCCTTTTATCGACAAGTTTTTAAATGAAAGCGCCTTGTTAATCAACTTATAGGCGGCTTTTTCACCCTTAATGCCCATCCGGTTCATCCCCGTGTCCACGCATATATGCACGCATGCGCATACGCCCGTCCGTTCACTTATCGCGGCGAGCATACGTACGTCTGACTCGGACGAAACACTGATTTCGATGCCTTTCACCACGCATCTCGTCGCCTCGCTCTCATTAAGTGCGGCAAGACATAAAACGGGCTTTTTTGTCAACTCTCTGACCTCTTCCGCTTCTTCCGCGCTCGCCGTGACGAAATAATCGGCACTTTCTTTTATCGCTTTAACCACCTCGACCGCGCCGTGTCCGTAAGCGTCGGCTTTCACCACAGCGGCAAGACGCGCGCCGTGCGGCATATTTTTTTTGAAATAATTAAGGTTGTCGGTCAGGTTTCTCAGGTTAATTTCTATTATTCCGCGCAAATCTCCGTCCTTTATCCCTTTACTTTTTAAAAGGATTGTTTTATAATAATATATATTTATTGTCGCGGAGAAAAATTATGAACTTACCTGTTGAATTTCTCGATAAATCTAAAACCGCGTTTCACGCCTGCGCGAACGCTGCCGGACTTCTCAAAGAAAACGGCTTTGAAGAACTTAAAGAAAATCTTAAATGGAACGTTAAAAAAGGCGGAAAATACTTCGTCACGAGGAACGGCTCGTCCCTTATCGCTTTTAAAATCGGCGGCGAAAATTCTTTCAACATCGTCGCTTCGCATTCCGATTCGCCCTGCTTCAAAATAAAGGCGAATCCCGAAATCAGGAGCGACAATTATGAAAAACTCAACGTGGAAAGATACGGCGGAGGTATATTCTACACTTGGCTCGACTCGCCATTGACGATTGCCGGAAGAGTTATAATTTCGCGCGATAACGAACTTATAGCCAAACTTTTCACTTCCGATCACAACTTTGTTATCCCGTCCGTAGCCATTCATTTCAACCGCACCGTGAACGACGGAATCAAGTTGAACCCTCAAACGGATATGTCGCCCGTGGCGGATATTCTGAACGGCAACGCGGCGGGTAAAAACCTCGCTGAAGAACTTAAAAAGATTGCCGACGGCGGACAAATCGTCGATTACGATTTGTATCTTGTTTCCGCGACCAACCCTTTTTACGCAGGCTTTTGCGACGAACTGCTTTGCAGCCCGAGGATAGACAACCTCACGAGCGCGGTTTCTTCGCTCGAAGCGTTAATTGCCGCAAACCCGAAAGAAATCGCCGTTTGCTATATCGCCGACAACGAAGAAGTTGGCAGCGGAACAAAACAAGGCGCGGCGTCGAAATTTATGCGCGACGTTTTAAAGCGCATCGCAAAATGCCTCGGAAAAGACAATGAATTCGACGAAATGCTAGCGAACTCCTTTATAGTTTCCGATGACAACGCGCACGCCGTTCATCCCAACCACCCCGAATTTTCCGACCCGACCAACAAAACTTTGCTCGGCAAAGGAATAGTGGTAAAACACCACGCCAATTTCAACTACACCACCGACGCGCTTTCTTCGTCGATCCTTAAAGGCGTATGGGAAACGAACGGCGTTAAATATCAGGATTTTTACATGCGTTCGGATCTGCCTTGCGGCGGAACGCTCGGCGCGATAAGTTCTTCGCAGGTTTCGGTAACGAGTATAGACGTAGGCTTGCCGCAACTTGCGATGCACTCCGCGTGCGAAACCGCGGCGATAAGCGACGTGGGCGAAGGGATAAAAGCCGTAACCGCGTTCTATTCGGTCGCATTCAGTTCGGACGGCGACGGAAAAATAACCGTACTTTGATTTAATTATACGAACGCCGCCCCGCTTCGGATAACCCGAAGCGGGGCGGCGTTTTTATTTATCGTTATTATGAACGCAATGACGTACTTAATATAAGTGTCATTCTGAGTCTTTGGCGAAGAATGACAGAAAATCAATCATTTATTCGATCGGGGCGATAGATTCGGTTTCTGCCGTTTCTGTCGCGGGTTCTGCCTTTATTTCGGCGGCAACCGCGGCGTTTCCGCCGACGGCGGGAGTATCGGGAGTTTTCGTTTTATTGTCGAAAACTTTTCTGAATATCGCTCCGCCGAGCATTAAAATCGACAATAAAAACGGCAATACGGCGCTTGCGCAGGACTCGTCGGCATTTAATCTGCCTGCCACTTTGAAACAAACGTACAAAGCAAACGTAAGAACCGTAAGAATTGCGCATAAAACGATTTCGCCGGCTGTCGAATTCGCTTGTCTTTTAACCGTTTTAAGTATCAGCAAAACGCCGATTACCGTTATCGCAATCGTAATTACTATGGTAAAAAACGAATCGGCGTACGTCAGCGAATCGTTATTCGTCAAAGTTCCGTCATGACTTATAGCACGTAACCTGTTTATCGCAGTCATGATAAGCGAGTTTGAATCTGAGCGAACGTCGGTTTTACTCGTCAGGTGCGCGACCGGCGAAAGTATAACGACGATTAGTGCAAATAGCGTAATCGCCGCCGCGCTTGCGAATTTTACTATCGTTCGAGTGTCGAAATTTTTGACTTTCGCCGCCGATTTAAGCGCTAAGCCGGCAATAACGCAAAGGCATACGAGCGTAAGACCGAGATTTGTCGATCCGCTTAAACTTACTCTGCCCGTTACCACGTCGCCCGAGTAGGTATATTTATACTTATAGTAATTAAGCCCCAGCAACCAATAACTGCCGCAAATAAAAATCAACGCCGTAAGAACCGCATAAAAGTTGCCCGAATACGATTTTTTTATCAGCCCTTTTATTACGGATACGATCGTTAATACCGCAAAAGTTACCGTACCCAAAAGCGTAATCAAACCCGTCGCGGTAGACAACGCAGCGCGCAGATAAACCGCCGAAATATACACGGGGTTATATCTGTCTGCGTTATTGCCCGCAAATTGTTTTGCCAGATCGGAGTATTGCCCGCCGATATAATAATATATGTCGTACTCAGCCGATGTCGTCGTTCTGCCGTTTTTGGACGAGATTTTCAATCCGCTAAAAAATACGAATACGATTGCGAGCAACGCGCCGAGCCCAAGTAAAACGCTGCCGGCGATTTTCATACCGTTTTTAGCCTTGTCCGACATCGAATTACCGCCGGTTACGGGCGCGCGCTTTTCGTCCGACGGTTTATATTCCGCCGAAACGGTCTGTTTTTCTGCCGTACAAGAATCTTCACTTACCTGTTCGCCGCCCCCGTTTTCTTCGCCGTCTTCGACGGGTTTACCGCAATTGATGCAAAAAACGGCGTCGTCGGTATTTTCAAAATTACAATATTTACATTTTTTCATAATCTTACTCCTTTGACTTTATTATACTCCGAAATCGACGATTTGTCATTAAAATAATCGGATAAATTTTTAATTCATCGCGACGTCTTTGAGTTTTTCGTATTTTTTAAGCGCAACTTTCTTTATCCGTTCCGAATCAACGCCGGCGGCAAATGCTTCGTCGCTTATTCTTTTAGCCAGAAATATAGCCGATGCAGGATAAACGAGCCCTCCCAAATCGCCTATCGTTTTGCCGCTTTGGCGAGTGCCCATAAAGTCGCCGCCGCCGCGCATTTCAAAATCTTTTTCGGCTATCTTAAAGCCGTCGTTACTCGAACAAAGTACTTTTAATCGCTCTATAGCCTTTTCTTCGCCG
>JALETB010000120.1 GCA_022781715.1 Clostridiales bacterium
AAGCGCAGAAAAGGTGGCTTTGAGGCGGGATTATCGGGGGTTCTTCTCGGCTATCAACCAAAACGCCGATATTTCCGATGATTTTTGGCAAAGGCGAACGCAGACGTACTATACGTACTTCAAGCGAGAATTTGACAAAAAAGCGCGAAAATTGTGGCGTTTTGGCAAGGTTCGTTTTAATCTTGGCTGGCATACCGGCTTCGCGCCGCACTTTACGAGGCACATTACGCCCGAACGTTACGTGGCACATTACACCCCCGCATCACGCCCAAAACATTACGCTTGCGAAATAAAAAACACATCGACGGGGCGAAATTTTACATCAGCGGGGCGAAAAACGTCAGGAACCACTTCACGATTTTTTCGGACGGCTTAAGTTGCAGATCTTCGATCGAAACAAGGTCGCACTCATGTTCGATCAGATAGCGGAAATCGGCGTATATGGCGTTTATCACGCTGGTTTTGAAAAAAAACGTGGCGCATTCGAAGTGGTGAACGAGGGAACGGAAATCGAGATTTATCGTGCCGATCACCGCCGCATCGCCGTCCGAAAGGAAACATTTGGAATGAATGAAGCCGTTTCGGAACACGTAAACCTTTACGCCCGCGCCCATAAGCGAAATACACGCGCTCCTCGTCATTATATAAATAGCCTTTTTGTCCGGAACCTCCGGAATAAACAGCCTCACGTCCACGCCGCGCCGCGCCGCGTTTTTGATCGCCGTGGTTATGTTCGTATCCACTATCAGATACGGCGTGGTTATATACAGATATTTATCCGATCGGTTGATTATATCGAGATAGACGTTTTCGCCGATATGCTCCTCGGTGATCGGCGCCGGCGAATCGCCGAACGGAAACATATAGCCGTCGTTATAAATTTCGTGCGCCGGGGAGACGAAATCCCGCTCGTCCAGCGCGGGGCTGCCCGACATGTTGAAAAGTTGAATGAAAAGCCGGACAAGACTGTCCACCGCCTGACCCTTGATTTTGACCGAACAATCGAGCCATCTGCCGTAGGGTTTGGTGATGTTCGCATACTCGTCGGCAATGTTCGCGCCGCCCATAAACCCCACTTTTCCGTCGATTACGGCGATTTTGCGGTGGTCTCTGTTGTTGTGGCTGATCGAAACGACGGGGATAAACTTGTGGAACTTACGCGCGTCGAAACCTTCTTTGCAAAGGTCCTTATAAAAATCGGGCGAAACTTTCGGCATACTCCCCACATCGTCGTACATAACGTAAACCTTTACGCCCTCGCTGACCTTTTTTTGCAGAATTTCGTCGATTTCGCTCCAGATCACGCCGTCCTCGATGATGAAATACTCGAGAAAAACATATTTTTCGGCTTTGGATATCTCCGCTTTCAAGGCGTCGAAAAACACCGAGCCGCTTCTTAAATATTCCGCTGCGGAATTATCGAACACGGGAAAAGCAGTGGCGTAACGCAGGTATCTGACAATGGCGTTGCCCTTGCCCTGCTCTTTTGAAAGCCTGCTTAAAACTTCGTCCTGACGGTAATACTCGTCGTGATGCTCGCTGTATATCGCGCAGTATTTTTTCATCTGGCGTTTACTCATCTTCACATTGCCGAACGTTAAATAAACCATTATACCGCCGTATGGCAGCAACTGAAGCAATATCACCCAGGGTAGTTTGTAACAGGCGGGCTGGTCTTTGTTGACTATCGCGATCATTAAAAGTCCTGACAGCACGTAAACGAGTACAGCGTAAAGCACGGGTACTTTTTGCCCGAGCCAGAACAGAACGAACCATATACCTATCGCCTGCAAAAATATACTGAGAAGTATGATGACGAACCGCGAAACGTATAACTTCGTCCGCGCCGCCTTGTTTTTTCTCGTTTTTTCACCCATTCCCGTTTTTCCTTTGTTTAATTATCATTCGTCCGGATGTTTTTTATACGCCGACTTACACGCCGACCGCAAAAACCTACCTATAACACGATTATCGGTTGATTTTAGTTAAATCACCGCGCCTCGCAAAGCGTCGGACGAGGTTATATATAACTATATTATATTATGATTATATATAAAACCGCAATTTTTGTCAACAGTATTGTTAAAATGCCGCCGCTTGCAAACACTTTACAAGCGGCGGCTTCAAAAATCTTTTTTCGTAAAACCTGTCGGAAACCGACCGGAAAACAATCCGAAACCGATTATTTCGCAAGCAACGCGAAGAGTTTGTCGGTCAAACCGGAAGCGTCCTCAACAGGCAGCCCCGCGACGAGCCTTGCGGACTGATAAAGCACTTCGGCATAATCCGCAACCGAGTCTTTGTCGGATTCGAACGCCGCTTTGAGTTTCGCGTAAATCGGATGCTCCGCGTTAACCTCGAGAATCTTGTTGGCTTTAACCATTCCCGGTTCGGCGTTGGGCATCTGCGAAAGCACTTTTTCCATTTCGATGGAAACCTCGCCCTCGGACGAAAGGCAAACGGGGTGATTTTTCAGAACGGACGAAACTTTAACCTTCGCCACCTTATCGCCCAGAGCGTTTTTCATTGCGTCGAGAAGTTCTTTGTCCTCTTCGTTCTTCTTGTCGTCTTCGGCAGAAACGCCCACGCTTTCGTCGAGAATGTTCTTGAATTCTTTGTCCTCGTATTTGCCGAGCATTTTAACGGCAAACTCGTCCACGTCGTCGGTGAAGCACAAAATATCGTAACCTTCGTCGAGAATCTTTTCGCTCTGCGGCAAAGCCTTGACGGCGTTCTCCGTTTTAGCCGAGCCGTAATAAATATACTTCTGTTCCGCGCCGAACGCGTCGACATATTCTTTAAGCGTGACGTATTTGCCGAGTTTGACGGATTTGAACATTATGAGATCCTGCAAAACCCCTTTGTTCATTCCCCAGCCGCTGTACAAACCGTATTTAAGTTGCAAGCCGAAGTTCTTGAAAAATTCGTCGTAAGTTGCTCTGTCGTTCTTCTGCATATCGAGAAGTTCGTTCTTGATTTTCTTTTCGATATTCGACTCGATGAGTTGAAGTTGACGGTTGTGCTGAATGGTTTCACGCGATATGTTGAGTTGAAGTTCGCTGTCCACAAGTCCTTTGACGAAACTGAAGTAATCGGGAAGCAGATCCGCACACTTTTCGGTGATAAGCACGCCGTCGGTGTATAACTTCAAGCCTTTTTCATAGTTCTTGCTGTAATAATCGTAAGGCACCTTTGCCGGAATGAACAGCAGAGCCTTATAACTCACCGCGCCCTCGACGCTCACGTGAATATATTTCAGCGGTGCTTCGTAGTCGTAGAAATTGTTCTTATAAAACTCGTCGTAATCTTCCTTGGTTAGTTCGTTCTTATTCTTCTTCCAGAGCGGAACCATCGAGTTGAGCGTTTCCTCTTCCTTATAAGATTCCGCCGACTTGCCCTCTTTTCTCTCCTCTTCCGTGAGTTCCTTATATTTCGTCACTTCCATTCTGATGGGGTAACGGATATAATCGGAATACTTTTTGACGAGGCTTCTTATTTCGTACTCTTCGAGGAATTTACTGTATTTCTCGTCGTCGGTATCCTTTTTAATATGGAGAACGATTTCCGTTCCTCTTTCGGCTTTTTCGCAAGGTGCGATATCATAACCTTCCGTACCCGAACTCGTCCAGACGTGAGCCTCGTCCTCGCCGAACGCTTTGGAGAAAACTTCAACCTTGTCGGCTACCATAAACGCCGAATAGAATCCTACGCCGAACTGACCGATTACATTCACGTCGTCCTTTTCCTTGGCGTCCGCGTTTGCGGCTTTGAAATCGAACGAGCCGCTCTTGGCGATCGTTCCGAGATTTTCTTCGAGTTCTTTCGCCGTCATACCGATACCGTTATCTGCAATCGTGAGCGTGCCGGCATCCTTATCCGCCTTGATTCTGATATAAAAATCCTCGCGTGTAAGCCCCGAAAGCCCTTCTTTCAAACCTTTATAATATAATTTGTCGATCGCGTCGCTACAATTCGACAGAAGCTCTCTCAAAAAGATCTCCTTGTGCGTGTAAATGGAGTTGATCATAAGGTCGAGAACTCTCTTAGATTGCGTTTTGAAACTTTTCATAAAAAACACCTCCGATATGATTGCTTTGCTTTTCGCGGCAAAACAGATATTTGATATTATTAGCAAACGTTAAGTTTGAGTGTTAGCACTCTTGCCTACGTTCTGCCAATATTATAATACCGCGTTTTACAAATTGCAAGCGTTTGAGGTGTTTTTTTTGTTAAAATTTTTCAGACTCTCCGGCGGGGATTCAGTTCGTCATCCCTGACGTTTATTTTTGCAGCGTGGAAAAAGATTTGATCGCGGTCGCCGTCACGGATATGGTCAGGCGATATTCGCAGTTTTTCGCTTCGATTTTCAGTTCCGGCTCGCCCGACAAGGCAAAATAATCTTCCAGCACCGCCGTGAGGTCCTTCACGATAAGCGCGGCGTTTTCGCCCGTCATCGACAACCTATCGCTTTCGATAACCGTTTTTAATCTCGATAATTCCGTTTTTTTCATAATTTACACATCGTCTTACACATCGCCCTATACATTAAATATTTCGTTTTATTCCTCGGCGGATCGCGCCCCAGAAACCCGAATATTTAGACACATAGTCATAAATTTTGCTCTTCCCCGAGCCGACGTTCGCAGCAAGAATCTTAAACGCCTTGAACGACGGCGAATCGGACGGAATTGCGCCGGCGTTACGAAGAAAAACGTTGTCGTCGTCCGGAATCACGCCCGCAAGCGGACAACGAAGAGTTTTCTCGATTTCCTCCGGGGAAAGCATATCCCCGCCGACGACAAGATCGCCCCTTATTCTGTTGACGACGAGCCTTACGGATTTCAGCCCGTAACCGCGAAGAAAGGACAGAACCTTATCCGCGTCCCGAAGGCTCGAAAGTTGCGGAGTGGTTACCACGAGAGCCTCTTCCGCAGCCTTAACCGCCAGCGAAAACCCCTCCCCCACGCCCGCCGGACAATCGATGATAATGTAATCGAAAAGTGAGGAAAGTCCCTCTATAAGTTCGTTAACGCCATTTTCGTCGACCGATCGCTTAGATAACGAATGTACGGACGGAAGTATGTAAACGTTCTTTGCCGAGGGGCATTCTACGAGCGCCTGCTTCGCTCTGCAACGCCCTTCGACACAATCGGCAATATCGTAAACGACAAGGTTTTCGATACCCGTAACCACGTCGAGATTATTCAATCCGAAGTCCGCGTCCACAATGCAGACGCGCTTGCTCGCGCGGGCAAGACGTATGCCGAGATTCGCCGCCACGGACGTTTTTCCCACGCCGCCCTTTCCGGAAGTTACAACAATTTTACGCGCCATAAACTGCTCCCTGAATCGTTTCCGAATTTTGCCGGTCACGGGCAATCGCATAAAACCCGCCCGCAACTTAAAAACAGTAACATAATTATATCATCCGCGCGGACAAGAAAAAACGGTTTTCTTGCCGAAAACCGCATCATTTTATCGAAAACGAAAACCCGCGTTGCAAACGAAATCGCAACGCGGGTTTTCGGAAAATTCGGGGCGGTTGCCGAATAGCAACCGCCCCGCTATGCCAGCCAAGAATAAAACGAACCATGGTCTGACGGCGAGAATTTGGCAAAAAGCGCGGAAATTGCGGCGTTTTGGCAAGGTTCGGTTTATTCTTGGCTGGCATAACAATTCAGAATCAGCCGATCGTTTCCTGCTCGTTCGGCTCTGTTGCCGATATTTTTTCGTTATAAGCGGCGAATTCAGCAGGATAATACTTCTTTAAAAATTCGACCTGATCGGGCGAAAGTTTTGCAAATTTCTCGCCGAGCGTTTCCGCGTCGTCGACGGCTACCGCCGCGGCAAAAGCAGAAACTTCCTCCAGAAGGGCATTCCCTTTTCTCACGAGTTCGAAATAATAGTCCGTATCCGGAGCGTTATAAACGAGTGACTTTTGCGAGTCGGTCAGATTTTCATAAGCGGCTTCCGCTTCGAGAACTCTTTGTTTATAATCGATGTCCGCAATCGGTGTTTTCACCGCTTCCGTCATATTTATAACTTCTTCCGCAGCCACCGCGTCGACATAAATCTTATCGGCATCCCAACCGAAGACGTAATCGGCGGCAGATTTCAACTTCATATCCAGCCTGAGAAGTTCAAACGTTTCGTAATTTTCTCCGGGAACGAATTCTTCGCCCTGCCCGATGTTGACGTTGTAAGCGGTGACGTAATACGAAACCGTTTTTCCGTCATCGGATTTCGTCTTGCCGACGTCCGCTATGGGATAAACGAATATATCGTCGAAAAGGTCGGTTAATTCGTCCAACAACGAATCCGCGTCGAATTCATATTCTCCGGGCGTAAGATTCTTTGCGAAAACGGGCGCGCCGTCTTTCATAATAACAAACAAAACTTTGCCGTTTGCGCAGATTAAGTTAAGCGAATCGCCTTCCGCCGCCAGTTTCAATATCGGCGACAAATCGCCTGCGACTCCGCTCTTATCGGCGATGAGTTTTTTAAATTCTTCGTCCAAAGCCACGTTTATTTCCGCCTTGAACGCCTCGGCGAAATTTTCTTTCGTGAGGTCGTAAGACATAAACGTCTGAGCCGTCGCGCCGAACTTTCCGAGGTCGGGCAAATCAAGCGTTAACGCCACGTCCGCACCCGCGCGCAGAATCTGCGGTTCGGCATAATAATCGTCGAGGTTCGGAAGAGAGAACTTCTCGTCCGACAGATTAAGTTTAGCCCTTACGTCGATGACGTCGGTCGTGAGATTGAAGGATATCACGCCGACTCTGTCGCCGGGGATATACAAGCCGAGCGAAAGGTCGAACGCTTTCGAGCCTTCCCCCATAAGCCCGAGTTGTTTAAGAATCGTTTTTATCGTCACTTCGACCTTAAGGTCGTTGAGTCTTATTTCATATAAATCGTCGGTCTTTTTGACGGAAATCATCGACGAAACATCCACACCCTTGATAATTTCGGGCAAAGCGGAAATCGCCGCCGAAACGTTCTCGTCCGTGAAAACGTCCTTTACGAAACGCATATTGCCGAGATTGACGAAAACTTTTCTGTCGTGATATGTAACTGAAAACGACTTTTCGTAAGCGCCGAGCGAAAGAGTGAAATCCGCAAGGGAAAGCACGTCGGCGTTTTCGTCGTTCACAATTTTGTCGAGGTCGGCTCTCGCACCGAGTTTCAGAGGAAGTTCAAAGCCGTTGACGGAAACGATACCGCTGAGCGCGACGCCGCGGACAAGGTCGGCTTTAAGCAGAGCCGAAACGATTTTTTCGCGGTTTTCGTCCGCGGGTTTTTCCTCCGACGGTTTAACTTCGGACGGCGCCATTGCCATAGCGGCGTTGAAGTCCTCCGTGTCCGGAATGGCGACATCCTCGTTGAAATCGGAGAAAATCACTTCGTTGTTTTCTTCGCACGGCAAACTGCCGATTACCGCAACGTTGACGTTATATTTACTCTTATACGAAAATTTGACGGGCGTATAGTCGCGCTTTATCGTGAGAGTGAAAACCGTGTCGTCGGTGAAAACGGGGTAACCGTTCAGCCCGCCGAATTCCTTCATCTGTTTGAACAAAAGAACGTTGCCCTTGTTTTTGTCGAGAACTATTTCGATTTCATAATTGCCGTCGCCGGTCGCGGCGGTCTTTGCGTAAATAATCGTTTCGTCGTTGAAAACGTGTCCGCTGAGAAGTTTGTCGGGCGTTACGCCGTAAACTTCCTTATAAGCAAACGCGGATGAATTCGAAATTTCCCCGCCGTTGATTCTGTAAGCGATATTATCGCCCTTTGCAAAAGCCTCGTGTCTGACCGAAACGAGTTTTGAAGAGGAATTGCTCTCGCTGTAAAATTCGTCGCCGTGTTTGATCGTGACGCAATCGGTTTGCTGAACATAATCGAACAGCCCGACCGAAGCAACGGAAGTTCCGGTGCTTGTCGATTTGTATGTACTGAATTTTGAAAGTCGGCCTATAGTTGCGTAAACCGACTTTTTGGGGTTGTATTCCGTCGGCGGAACGGTAACCTGCTGAGTTATCGTCATATCCTCGTCGGAATTCACCTCCGGCAAAGACGAGGAGCCTTTACCGCAAGCCGCGAACAAAATCGAACTCACCGCAAGCATAAACGCAAGAATTATAAGATAAATCTTTCTTTTCATATTCGCTCCTTTAGGCGGCCGGAAATCAATCGGTCATCGCCTGACAAATCATCGGCGACGAACGGGTACGATACCGACCGTTCGAATCAGGTAAATTGTAATTCATTTATATAAAAATATCAAGCGATTACCCTGTTACTCCCCTCTCACCCGCGAAGACACCTCTCTCCGTTTCGTAGAATCGCACGAAAACACCCCGTTTCGGGTTAAAATCTCTCTTTCGGGGGAATTCCCCTTTTTTTCGGATTATAAATTCATGTCCGCGAGTTACAAATTCATATTCGCGACCGTCACCGTGTTGATATGCGACTGGAAGCACAGGTTGGCGGTTTTTTCGCGGTCAGGAATTAATTTGAGGACGGGGGCTTCGAGTTCCTCGATATTGCCGATTTCCCCGTTCAGATAAGAAACGAGTGTTTCGCGGCAACTCTCGAGCCTGAGAAGAAGTCCGCCGAAGCGCATTTCGTGAAGTTCCAGCCCGAACGGCTTGTTTTCCTTGTTCCACAACGCTTTGAAGGAAGCAATGAATTTTTTCAGCCTCTTTATGGTTTCGGGATAAACGACATTCGCGATCTCGTTAAGTTTTTGCTTATTCTTTGCGAGATACGCCGCGCGCGTTCTCACGCCGAGGTCGTATTTGAGTTCGAGAACCTTGCACAAATCGGAAAGGCATTCGAAGAGATAAGCGAACTCGCCTGCAGACTTAGCCGCTCTTTTAAGTTTGAGAGCGTTGCTTTTAAACTGCTCGCCGTCGCCGATTTCGATGTGATAATCGAATCTGCCGCAGAACGGGTCGTTATAAAGACCCCAGCGGCTCGGGTTATTGCAGCCCTCGCAATCCTTGATTTTATTGGGAAGGTCGAGTGAGGCGAAAACGTCGAATTTTATTCCGAAAAGTTCGGCGAACTTGGCTTTTATATTGCTGTCTTTGGTTTGATAACGATATTTTTCGGCGCAATAGAACAGCGCGGGAAGAATGGCAAAGCACGAACAATCGCGCCCGTCGTCACCCCAGACGGTGATCGTCACGTCCTTAATGTCGCGCTCGCGGCAGCATTGCATGGCGTACTTCATTGTCCTGTAACTGAATTCGTTCATCGGAGCGAAACCCGTCCACGCCCACGCGCCGCCCGCAAAAGCGACTTTATCCGTAACCGCGAGATGTTTTTTAAGGTTCTGGTCGTATTCCTTTTTGGAATCGCGATAATAATCCCAGTAGCAAAGCGTGACGTTTTCGGGAACTTTGACCTCTTTTCCGTCGCGCGCCATGTGCATTATGAGATCCGACCACATAGTGGGCTTAAACCCGTACTTATCGGCTATCGCGCTCACTTTTACGAGGTGGTCGTACAGAAGATCCTGAACGTTGTCCGGATAACCATGTTTATCGAGATAAACGCCCCTGCCCATCATCGGCGCTTCGTCCATGCCGATATTGATTTTCTCGGTGTCGAAACACTCGCGGAGACTAGCGAACATTTTTTCGATAAGTTCGTAAGTTCTCTCCTCGCCGGCGAGAAGAATGTTCGCGATGTCTCTGACGTTCTGATATTCCGTCCATTTGAAAATACCTTCGAGATGAGCGAGCGTCTGAATGAACGGAATGGCGGTTATGCCTATGCTTCTACAATAATCGTTGATATCTTTGAGTTCTTTTTTGGAATATCTGCCGCGAAGATGCCCGAAATAAGGCTCGCCTTCGACTTCGTAAACGTCCTCCATATAAAGCCCGAGGGCGTTGTAACCCATTTTCTTTATTAAACAAGCGTAACGCTTTACTTCTTCGACTTTCATAACGCCGTCGCGCGAGACGTCGAGCATTACGCAAAGAGTTCTTTCGTTTGCCATAAAATTTTCCTCTCCAAATTGTTTTTTTATTTATTCGTTTTATAAAATTGTCGCGGATCTCAGAGAAATTCGCGACAAAATTTTCAGATTAAAATTGTTTTCACGTTTACGTTCACGCCTTATTCTTTATCGATCAGCGCGTTGTGAATAAGAGTGTAAAACCCTTCGCCGCTATCGGACTTGAACCACATAAGCGGGTTGTTTTCATAAAACACGTGACCTATCGGCGCGGCAGAAAAACTTTCGTGAAGTCCGCCGAGAAGGGGCGTCGTGATGTTGTTGATGGTGCGGGCGAGAATTTTCGGGTCTTCCCCTTCGTCCGGAGTCGCCATCGCGATCGTGGAAACTTCCGCCTGAGGCACGTTATCCTGATCGTAATTGAACACGTAAACCACGCCGAAAATCGCGAACACGACAACGCAATAAAGCGCGAGATTTATGACCGTTCCGAGAACGTTATCGATGATTCTGAAAACTTTAGCGTTGTTTCTGAGCAACTTTATCGGGGTGAATATGAGTTTGATAAGTCCGCAGATGAGTTTCACACCGATGAGATAACCGACGATGAAGAAAAGCACGGCAAACGGCGCGAACGCGATGATGCCCATAACCATTCTGTAAAGATCGTTGGGGATAAAACTCGTGGTGAGTTCGCCGAAGAAGGCGATAACTCCGTCAGCCATATGCTCTATCCAGGAGAAATGCTTCATAAGCATATAAACGCCGAAAACGGTGGCCGCGCCGGCAGCGATGCCTATGATCGTTCTCAGAATTCCGAAAACGAAATGCCCGGAAAACCCGCGCCGTATACTCGACCACAGCACGAGAAAGAATATTCCTATCAAAAGTCCGTCGACTATAAAATACATAACACCGACCCCATCTTAATTCTTAGGGATTCCATTCGTCATAACTAATTACCGAAAAGGCGTCTTTTCCGCCATTTTCCGCGACCATTCGGGCGCAGTACGTACAGTACAGCAACCCTCACGCTCGCAAAAAATCATCAAAAAATGCGCTCTTTTCGGTGCGAAGCATTTTTGCGGATGAGAAACCGACCGCATTGCGGCTCGTTTAGACAAGGCAAACGCCCGAAGTTGTACTTGCCGTACTACGAGCGGCGTTGCCGAGCAAGAATCAAATCACATTAAGTTTTAGCGGCGAAAAATTTGCAAAATCGGCGTTAAACTCACTTATAATACCCCGCGGTATTATCGCGTTCGTTTGCCTTGATTTTCCTAATTTTTTCGCCGTTAAAATGCGTAGCACCTTAAAGTCGTATTTTTTAGGCGGTTGTGGCGAAGATTTGCGCAGATGTACTGTGTACGTACTTCAAGCAAAGATTTGCCGAAACAGGCAAAAAAGACGACT
>JALETB010000005.1 GCA_022781715.1 Clostridiales bacterium
ATCTGCCGATAAAAGATAAATAAGGCACAGCGTTTCTTTGTCTTTTTTATCAGCCTTTTTTATTCCGGCTTCGAATGCCCGCTTATGCTTTTCATTCTTGAAATACATTTTCTTTCTTCCTCCTGATTTTTGGCATAAAAAAAGACGTATAGTTTTTACGCTATACGTCAAGTTCTATGTATTTATTTTTTTCTTTTGCCGCTAAAATCATGCTTACGGAAGTTCAAATCTTGTCAGTATCTAAAAAACGGCAAAAAATATCTACGGTTTTTGACACTCGAATTTCGGCTTTTGAGTATGAAAAAAGTCCGATAAAATCGGACTTTTTGTGGGCAATATCTTTTTTATCGCCCTAATATGGTCTGAGTGAGAAGATTTGTAAGGAGTGCAGCGACGGAATAGCGATTGTTCGGACATATGATGATATTTTACGTTTTTTTTGAAACTTAAAGTCCGCAATCGCGTCACTTCCGGGAGGACGTTCCCTCTTTCGCTTTCGCGAAAGAGTAATAAAAAACACAGAGCAAAACGCTCTGTGTTTTTTATTAAATCTTTGGTCTGAGTGAGAAGATTTGAACTTCCGGCCTCTTGAACCCCATTCAAGCGCGCTACCAAACTGCGCTACACCCAGTTACCGCTCAATGCTCTAAGATTATATACTATTTTTTTTAAAAAGTAAATTCTTTTTTACATGTTTTTTAAAAATTTTTTGTTTTAATATTTCAATAATTTTCGGAAAGCCGTCGGTTTTAACGAGCGGGGTTTCACTCGCCCTTTACCGACGGTTTGAATTCTTCGACAGTTTTACGCTCGAAAAGTTTAAGCAATTCGTCGAGCGGGTCTTCACCATTGTATATAATGTTGTAAACGGCAAGAGAAATAGGCATTTCGACGTTATACTTATCGGCAAGAATATTTAACGCCTTTGCTGTAGATACGCCTTCGGCAAGTTTTGCAAAAGGTTTTTTAAGATACAGATCCTCGCCGTAACGCCTGTTGTTTGAATATTCCGAGAATAATGTCGTTTCATAATCGCCGAGGTGGCAAAGTCCGTAAGCCGAAAGTTCGTTACCGCCCATAGCCTTTATCAACCTCGACACTTCTCTCGCTCCGCGCGCCATAAGCGGACCTTTAAGCGTGCAAAGCCCTCCGCCGTCCAGAATACCCGCGGCAATTCCCATCACGTTTTTCGCCGCCGCACCCACTTCGCTGCCGATTATATCCTCACCGTAATAAAACCTGATAAGTTTGCTTTTGAATTCGTCGGCAAGTTTGCGGACGAGTTCGGCGTTATATCCGTCGATGACCATGCAATTCGGCTTTCCGCGAGTGAACTCCTGAATATGCCCGGGCCCTACCCACACGGCGATTTTATCCTTATCGTAGCCTTCTTCCAGCATTATTTCGGTAAGCCTTTTGCCGGTGTTTTCTTCAAGCCCCTTCATGCAAAGGACGATTTTCTTATTCTTAGCGCCGTAAACTTCTATTTCGCGAGCAAGTTCTCTTAAACTTTGCGACTTAATCGAGATAACGATCGTTTCGGCGTTTTTAACGGCATACTCCAGATCGGAAGTTAAATCGATGCGCTCGTCAAGTTCGACGTATTCGTTTCTTCCTGTTTCTTTCAGTTCGTTAAACGCCTTACCTCCGGCTCTGCCCCACTCTGTTACGGAATGACCGCTCCTCGCCAGATACCAACTGATAAACGAACCCCATCTGCCGCAACCGAGAACGCTTACTACCATAAAAACCTCGCTATAAGTCGATAAACAAGCATTTTTGCCGATTATCGACGAATTATTCTTTGTCTGATTTTTTCTTGAAAGAGAATTTTTTTTCTTCGCCTTTGAACAATCTTACTATGTTTTTATAATGCAACACAATAATAAGAACACCGACGAAAAGAGCCAATATAAGTTTCGGCAGGCAAAGTTCAAAAACATTCAAAACGCCGAGAATACTATAACTTACCGGAAGGAAAAAAGCCGCAGTTATTGAACTGACGGATACGATTTTGGTTATCGCAACGACGATTATGAACGCCGCAACCACGATAAGGAAAACTCTCCAGTCAATCATAAGCGCGACCGCCGCGCCTACCGTTACGCACTTCCCGCCTCTAAACTTAAAATACAGCGGAAAAGCATGCCCGAGCGTGCATGCCGCACCGGCAATACACATATAATCCACGCCGAAAGCGTTGGTTTTATCGCCGATATATCCCATAAAATAAGCCCCTATCATCGCAATGAGAGCCTTCGCTATGTCGCCGACGAGCGCGGCAAGTCCGCCTTTCCAGCCGTAAACTCTCGCCATATTCGTCGCGCCGGCATTTCCGCTACCGTATTTTCTTACGTCGCCCTTATATATAAGTCCCGAAACGATGACGGACATACTCAACGAGCCGAGCAAATATCCAATCAATACCGAAAGCGCAATTATCCACCAAGTCATTTTTTACCTCAAGTATTATATTCATTATCATTAATTACTACTACCGTTATTTTACAACAAATGCCCCTTAAAGTCAATTGTTTACGCTTGACATATCCTCTTTTAGGTTATATACTTTTTTTATGAAAACAACTCGACAGATGCTTTTATCTGCGATGATCTCGCCTATGACAGCGGACTTCGACATCAATCGAGAAACACTGTTTATTTCACCGAAAATTATGTAATTTTTGAAATGATTAAAGCAAAAGGCTCGTCCGATATCTGCAATATGTTCGTTTACGACTTTGCGGAAAAGACTGTAACTGAACTTAAAAATTTTAAGGTAAGTTATCTTTGATTTTAACATATAAACGCCCTCAACGAAAACTGTAAAACCTTCGTCGGGGGCGTTAATTTTATATTGTTATTTTGCGAATTAAAGTTTTTTGAGTACTTCGCCGACAAGTTTCATATCGACTTTGCCCGCATAGTTGGTTTTGAAGTGCTTCATAACGGCAGGTACGGTTTTATCGTCGAGTTTTTCGATTATTGCCTTAATTTCTTCCTCGGAAAGAAGTTTCGGAAGATATTTTTTAACCGTTTCGATCTGATGATCGAGGCTTGCAACCGTTTCCGCTCTTCCTGCTTTTACGAAGCCCTCTCTTTCTTCCAGAAGTTCGTTAACGGTTTTCTGCAAAATTTTGGTAACGTCCGCGTCCGTCATTTCCTCGCCGGCGGCTTTTTTCTCTATGCCGGCAAGCATAAGTTTATTGATAACCACGTTAAGCGCGGCTACGGCTTCCTTATCGTGAGCCTTCATCGCTTCTATTTTTACTTTTTTGAAATCTTCTATCTGCATTTTCTTATTCTCCTTTTCTCTTCTTTCGGCTATATTTTAATCCCGGATCCTGAAAATGTCAAGCGCATTGCGACATGCTTGTCAAGAATAAAACGAACATCGCCAAAGTGCTGTGATGACAGGACTATTCGGTCAATATCGTTTATTATGCGGTGAGTTCAAACAATTGTCCGAACCGCGGAAAAGTCGGCTGAAAATCAAAGAATTTATCTAATATTTTTGAGAAAAACCCTATAATTGTGCCGTTTATGACAGCCATTACGAGCGTTCCCCAACCGATCCCTTCCATCCTGCCGAAAAACACGAAAGTCATAACAATGCTTGCCGTTAAACACGATAAATCAACAATCGTTTTGAGAACGGATATCTTTATAACGTATCTCGACGAAACGGCTTTTACAAAAAAATCGTATACCTGCGGATAAAGATAGGTTTTAAAAAACAGCGCAATCGAGAACGAAGTTAAAATTACGCCCGAAACAAACATAATCGCTCTGAGCCATATATCTATGCTCCCCGACGGCGTTATCGCCGGATTGAAAAACGGAATCATTCTCCACAGGTCGAGAACCATACCATAAATAAGGCAAGTTACAAAGGAAAACAGGTAAACAAACCTGAATTTTCTTAAAATTACACAAAGAACGACGAACAGCCCCGCCTGAATCACGTATTCGGCTTGCCCGAATGTCAGACTGCCGGTTTTCAGACTCAGCAAATAAGCCGGCGCAACTATCATCGAAATTCCGAAATCCGCGGCGGAAAGAATCGCGACCGCGAACGATAACAGAATTATCGCCGCAACGTACGCCGCTTCGCTCGACAATTTAATTTTGTGTTTTTCCTTGGTTTGCGCGTTTTTTTCCATATCTTTCTTCACTCCTTTTCTTTTGCAATATTTCGCCAAAACAAAACGCCACACGCATAATGAGCGCATGGCGAAAAATGAGATCGTTCTCAGAAAAATCCATACCGATTTTGTATTCTAATTATATTACAAAATGATTTTGTTGTCAAGCGCAAACGTCAATGTTTTATTTTTCTTAAAATCAAGCCGTTTATCGAATTATAGACCGACTTATAATGGCAGATCCTCCAATATATATAACTATGAACGGAATCCCTGTTGATTTTTAAAAAAAGACCTGCGGAACCGTGAACTGCACCCCAAAAAGTGCACAGATAAAAAAAGGCTAAACAGGAAGGAATTAAGATTTCTTCCTGTTTTTTAATCTTTGAGTGTTGTAAAAAATTAACCAATCTTCAACAATTGCTATGTATTCTTCTAAACTTGTGATATAATTGTTGTACAAAGTCTCTTTTTTGAGTAAAGAAACTCTCTCGAATTTCAGCAATAGAAGGCATTGGAAATACGTCGGCGTATGGGAGAGGTCTCCCGAAAAGAAGCGGTTGCATTTTCACGGTCTATTTTATATTCCCGACGGAACAATGCCGGGAGAATTACAAGAAGTCAACGATTTTAGCCTTATAACTCATAAAAGGCAGACAACGATACAAAATACATACTTCAACGAGAAGTTCGGGAGAAGCGACTTTGAGAAGATAGACGATAATCGCAAAATGAGTGCGGCGGTAGCGTATATTCTGAAATACATAGAAAAGTCGGGC
>JALETB010000034.1 GCA_022781715.1 Clostridiales bacterium
AGCAACTTATACGTTATCATTATAACCTAAAAATCACGGTTTTGTCAATCGATGATCATCGTCTTTTTCGCTGCCTGACGGCGGCTCAGACCGAACAAAACGTATATCGGCTTTTTTTCTGTCAATAATAAAATGAATCGATCCGACCGAATCGATATAACCGTAGGGATTTTACTTTTAAGCGATTTTTTATAAAACCACAATATATTGATACAGTTGTACTGATTGAAAACTATATGTAGTGTCCCAAAAGATGGGTAATTTGCTTGACAGAGCAGCCGACGTATGGTAATATAAAGACCTGTAAAGGGGGTGACGCTTACGGAAAAAGTTATTTACGGAAAAATCCACTCCGTGGAAACGCTCGGTGCGGCGGACGGACCGGGACTGAGATTCGTCTTGTTTCTGCAAGGGTGCAATCTCAGATGCAAATATTGTCACAATCCCGATTCCTGGGCGAAAACGGACGGCTCGCGGCTCGTAACCGCAAGCGGAATCGCCGGGGAGATTCTTAAATACAAAAACTACTTCGGCAAAAGAGGCGGACTTACCGTAAGCGGTGGCGAACCTTTGCTGCAACTCGACTTTCTCATCGAACTTTGCGGTCTGATGAAAAAAGCGGGCGTACACGTGGCGATAGACACGTCCGGCGCGGATTATTCCGAAACCGACGATCGGTTTGAAGAACTGTTCCCGCTCATCGATCTCGTTCTGCTCGACATAAAGCATATCGACAGCGAAAAATGCAAAGCGCTTACCGGCAGAGGCAACGAGCAGACCAAAAAATTCGCCGCAAGGCTCGCGGAACTGAACATTCCCGTCTGGATAAGACAGGTGCTTGTTCCCGGGGTGACCGACGACGAAAACGACCTGAAAAAAACGCGCGAATGGATAGATTCGCTCGGCAACGCAGTGAAAACGGAAGTTCTGCCCTATCACACCCTCGGCAAGGTGAAATACGAAAAACTCGGAATACCCTATCTTATGGGCGACGTTCCGACGCCTACGGAAGAACAAATCGACAAAGCAAAAAAAATACTCGTCGGCAGCCGCTGACAAAACGACGAAAGTCGTCTGCGGAAAAAATGAAGCCGACGCGACTAAGGAGTTATATGAAATATTCACAATGGACTGACTTCGTTCCCGGAAAGTGGAGCGAAGACGAAATAAACGTCAGAGATTTTATCCAACGTAACTACACGCCTTACGAAGGCGACGGAAGTTTCCTCGCCCCCGCAACGGAAAACACGAAGAAATTATGGAAAGAAATTTGCGACCTTTCCGAAAAAGAACGCGCAGCCGGCGGAGTTCTCTCGGCGGACACGAAAATAGTTTCTTCGGTGAACAGTCACGAAGCCGGTTATATCGACAAGGACATCGAAAAAATCGTCGGACTTCAGACGGACGAACCGTTCAAGCGCGCTCTGCACGTTTCCGGCGGACTCAGAATGGCGGAACAAGCCCTCGAGGTTTACGGCTACAAAATCGACCCGGTCGATCACGATTTCTATAAGAAATACAGAAAGACGCACAACGACGGAGTGTTCGACGTTTACACGCCCGAAATGCGACACGCGCGCACCGCGCATATCCTCACCGGACTGCCCGACGCTTACGGCAGAGGCAGAATCGTTGGCGATTACAGACGCGTCGCGCTTTATGGCGTGGACTATCTGATTGCGAAGAAAAATGAAGATAAACAACTTATAGACGGGGATATGATTCCCGATAAGGTTCGTGACAGAGAGGAACTCTCGGAACAGATAAGGACCCTCGAGGCGTTGAAACAGATGGCCTTGAAATACGGTTTCGATATTTCCCGCCCCGCGGAAAACGCGCAAGAAGCGATTCAGTGGCTTTACTTCGGTTATCTCGGAGCGGTCAAAGATCAGAACGGCGCGGCGATGAGCATCGGCAGAAACACCGCTTTCCTCGATATCTATATCGAACGTGACATAAAGAAAGGCTTGCTCACCGAGCGCGAAGCGCAGGAACTCATCGACCATTTCGTTATGAAACTCCGCATAGTTAAATTCATGCGCACGAAGGAATATAACGAACTTTTCTCCGGCGACCCGACCTGGGTTACCGAATCTATCGGCGGAATGGGTACGGACGGAAGAACGCTCGTAACGAAAACCTCGATGAGAATGCTCCACACCCTCGATAATTTAGGACCGGCACCCGAGCCGAACCTCACCGTTTTGTGGAGCGAAAATCTCCCCGAAAACTTCAAGAAGTTCTGCGCGGAAGTTTCGCTTAAAACCTCCGCCATTCAATACGAGAGCGACGACCTTATGCGTCCCGAAATGGGCGACGATTATTGCATCGCCTGCTGCGTGAGCAGCATGCGCGTGGGCAAGGACATGCAGTTTTTCGGCGCACGCGCCAATATCGCCAAGTGCTTGCTTTACGCGATCAACGGCGGCAAGGACGAACTTTGCAAGGATAAAGAAACGGGCAAACCGTTGCAGGTTTCTCCGGAATTCGCGCCGATTATCGGCGACGGTCCGCTCGACTATAACGAAGTAATCAGAAAATACGACAACATGATGGACTGGCTCGCCGGGCTTTACGTCAATACGCTCAACCTTATCCATTACATGCACGACAAATATTCCTACGAAGCGCTCGAAATGGCTCTGCACGACACCAAAGTGAGAAGATTTTTCGCAACCGGCATCGCGGGGCTTTCATGCGCGGCGGATTCTCTTTCCGCTATTAAATACGCAAAGGTTTACCCGATCAGGAACGACGAAGGGCTTGTCGTGGACTATCGCATAGAGGGCGACTTCCCCAAATACGGCAACAACGACGAACGCGCCGACGAAATTGCGGTGTGGATCGTGAAGACGTTCATGAAGAAAATCGGCAGCCATTACACTTACCGCGAATCGATCCCCACCATGTCGATTCTCACGATAACCTCGAACGTGGTTTACGGCAAAAAGACGGGCAACACCCCCGACGGCAGACGCGCGGGAGAACCGCTCGCTCCGGGTGCGAACCCGATGCACGGCAGAGATAATCACGGCGCGCTCGCGTCTTTGGAATCTGTGGCGAAAATTCCTTACGAATACGCCCGCGACGGAATCTCCAACACGTTCAGCGCAACACCCGCATCGCTCGGCTCTTCCAAGGAAGAAAGAGCGGAAAATCTGGCGGACATGATAGACGGTTACGTTCATTCGGGCGGCTATCACCTCAACGTGAACGTGTTCAACCGCGAAATGCTTCTGGACGCGCAGAAACACCCCGAAAAATATCCACAACTCACCATCCGCGTGAGCGGTTACGCCGTTAATTTCAACAAACTCAGCAAAGAGCAGCAGGACGAAGTTATTTCCCGCACCATTCACGACAAAATGTAATTTTCAGACGTTAAAATATTATAAGCGCCCCGCGGCTTGTTTTAATCAAGCCGCGGGGCGCGTTTTATCTGAGGTTATATATGGGCGTCATTTCTTCTTTTTGTGAGTTACTGTAAATTCCGCGCCTTCGCCGGGAGCGGAAACGACGTCTATTTTCAGGTCGAGAAGTTCGGCGATTCTCTTCACCGTGGCAAGCCCCAGCCCGTTGCCGTGCGTGGTGCGCGATTTCTCCGCGCGGTAATACTTGTCGTACATTCTGCGGCGGGTTTCCTCGTCCATTCCGATTCCGTTGTCTTTTATTTTAACAACCACCTCTTTGTTCGTTTCGACGAGTTTCACTTCCACCTTTCCGCCCTCGGGGGCGAACTTGACGGCGTTATCGAGAATATTTATAAAGAGTTGGCTCATAAGTTCTTCGTTGGAATCGATTCTGCAATCGCCCGCGTCGGCTTCCACTTCGATGTTCTTCTTTTCCCATGCCGACTGCAGAACGAGAATACACTTGCGAAGCGTTTCCGAAAGGTCAAACTCCGAATAAACGACGTCCAGCCGCTCGTTCGAGAGCCTGTCGAGCATGAGCGTGCTTGCCGTGAGATCGATAAGCCTGTCCGATTCCGAAACGATGACGTCGAGATATTCTTTCTCTTCTTCCTTCGAAAGTTGCCCTTTGGCAATGAGTTTCGCAAAACCTCTGATCGAAACTATCGGCGTTTTCAGTTCGTGCGAAAAGTCGTTTATGAAATCGTTTTTCGTTTCGTCGGAACGCTTCAAAGCGAGCGCGACGGCTTCCAAAGCCTGCGCCACGCGGCGGAAACGCGCCGAAACGTCGCCGAGATATATTTCATAGTCGCCCGACGAGATTTTGTCCACCGCCTCATAAATACTTTCGAGCGATTCGCGGTTCTTTTTAAATCTCAGATAAAACAGGAAGAAACTCAGCGCGAAAACGCAGACGAACGCAAACGCGCAGAACGCCGCGCCGAACGGCATATCGAAAACTATCGCGCCCGATTTTTCGAGAATGAAAAATATGAGAAACCCGAAAAGGCTCGCCGCGCCGCAAGCAATCGCCGCGAAAACGAGTTCCGAATACTCGCCCTTTTTATCGTTACGCTTTTTACGCATCCGTTTTCACCGCCTTGTATCCAAGCCCTCTGACGGATTTTATTTCGACGGATTTTACGCCGGATAATTTTTCTCTCAGCCGGTTTATGTGGACGTTCAGCGTGTGGTCGTCCTTATCCGTAGTTCCCCACACCGACTCCATAAGTTCGTTCCTCGTGAATATCTTTCCTTCGGCGGAAAGCAATTTGAAAAGCAGCAGAAATTCCTTCTGCGTGAGATCAACCGGCGAGCCGTTCACGGTTGCCATCATCTTTGAAAAGTCAAGCGATAAGTCGTTAAACTGCAGTTTTTGCTCCGACGGCGACTTGCATCTTCTCAGCAACGCCTTTATTCTCAGCAGCAGTTCTTCCTCATCCACGGGCTTTGTCATATAGTCGTCCGCGCCGACCATAAATCCGTAATGTTTATCGGACGGAGATTGTTTCGCCGTGACGATTATTATCGGGACGTCGGCGTTGCATCTTCTTATCGCTTCGGTCAGACGAAACCCGCTCACGTCGGGAAGCATAACGTCCGCAAGGACGAGATCGGGCCTTTCCGATTCAAAAAGTTTCAATGCCTCGGACGACGAAAAAGCCGGTATAGGTTTATACCCGCCGTTTTTCAAAACTATCGTCATCAATTTGTTCGTAGGTATATCGTCCTCGACCACAAGTACGGAAAACATTCTCTCACCCTCTCCCGGAATTCCCGCGCGGCAAAAAATCCGTTCCGCCGCATTTTTTATATCGCTTTATATCGTATTATACCATAAATCGACTTTTTTTCAAAACGTTTTTGTGAAATTATAATTAAAATGATGAAATACGAATAAAAAAACCGCAACTTGCGTCTATTTAATTTACTGCTATTAATTTTAGTGATAAAATTCAATCATCTTAAAACATGGGAGAACAGGGTAAATATTATGTTGGAACTCGAAAACATAGTAAAAGAATATTACACGCAGGACGAAACCGTCACTGCGCTGAAAGGTATCACCCTCAGATTCAGGAAAAGTGAATTCGTGTCCGTTCTGGGTCCGTCCGGCTGCGGAAAAACCACGCTTCTGAATATCATCGGCGGACTTGACAGATACACTTCCGGCGACCTTGCCATAGACGGAAAAAGCACGAAACTTTACTCCGATAAGGACTGGGACGCTTACCGCAACCATTCGATCGGGTTCGTTTTTCAAAGTTATAACCTGATTCCGCACCAGACCGTTGCGGAAAACGTGGAACTCGCGCTCACACTTGCGGGCGTGACTGCCGCGGAACGCCGCGAACGCGCAAAAAAAGCGCTCGAAAAGGTGGGGCTCGGCAACAAACTCAACGTAAAACCCAACCAACTTTCGGGCGGACAGATGCAGAGAGTCGCCATCGCGAGAGCGCTCGTAAACGACCCCGAAATTATCCTCGCCGACGAACCGACCGGCGCGCTCGACTCGAAAACGAGCGTGCAGATAATGGAACTTCTGAAGGAGATTTCGTCCGAAAGGCTTATTATCATGGTCACGCACAACCCCGAACTCGCCGAAAAATATTCGTCGAGAATCATAAGGCTGCTCGACGGCGAGCTCGTTTCGGACGATAAACCCGTGCCCGACGAGGAACTGCAAGCCGAAAAAGCCCTTTTAAGTAACCAATCCGGAGAAAAGCACGACAAAAAGCACAAAAAAGCCGCAAAAAAGGATAAAACGCAGAAAACTTCAATGAGTTTTTTCACCGCGCTTTCGCTCAGTTTCAAAAATATGATGACGAAAAAAGCGCGCACGATTCTGGTTTCGTTTGCGGGAAGCATCGGTATCATCGGCATCGCGCTCGTCCTTTCGCTTTCCAACGGATTCCAGAATTATATCGACACCGTCCAGCGCAACGCGCTTTCTAACTACCCGATAACGATAACGAAAAACTACGCCGATTATTCGTCGATTATGAGCGGCATGAACGGCAACGACGACGCAGGCAATAAAGGCGAAAGATATCCTCAGACGGACGTTATCACGGTGAACAACTCGATAAGCGATCTGTATAATCAATTCCAAAGAGAAAGCCAGGAAAACGACGTTAAAGCGTTCAAAATTTTTCTCGACGGCGAAAATTACGATAAAAGCAAGATAACTGCCGTACAATATACATATAACGTCCGCTTCTCCGTTTACGGCAAGGACAGGATAACCGGCAACGAATTCACTTGCCTTAAAAGCCCTATAGAAGCGATGGTGGATATTTTCAAAGACCAGTCTTCGAATCCGTTCGCCACCGTGGAAGTCGCGAATACGTATTTCCCCGTGTGGAGCGAAATGATCAACAGCGAAACGCTTATCAAAAGTCAATACGACCTTATCGACGGGAAATGGATAGATTTCGGCAGCGACGACGAGATTATGCTCGTGGTTTCCTCTTATAATCAGATCCCCGATTACGTTCTCACCGCTCTCGGCTTAAGAAAACAATTCGATATATCCTCCGGCGGTAGCAACGATAGTTACGGCAATGACGAAAGCAATAACGCCACGTTTAAAACAAGCGATTTCGTCGGACTTTCTTACACCTTATTGACGACGCCGTTCACTTACACCAAGCAGTCGAACGGATATTATAATCAGACGGAAGACGCGGCGGAACTCGAAGGTCTTGCCCGCGAAAACGGAAGAAAAGTTAAAATCGCGGGCGTGATTCGTCCGAAAGAGGGCGTTTCCGCAACGTCCATTCAGGGCAACATCGTTTACGGTTACGGACTTACCGAGGCTCTTATGGACGACATGAAAGAAGCGGGAGTCGTAAAAACTCAACTTGCCGACAGAAAACACAATGCGCTCGACGGCTCGGAGTTTATGTCCGCGAATTACGAAACGGTTCTGACAAAAGTCGGCTACGCGGACAAAAACGAACCCGCAACGATCAGCATTTACGCTTCGGCGTTCGAAAACAAGGATTATGTTGAAGACCTCATCAAAAAATACAACGCATCCGTCGGCGAAGAAGGGCAAATAAGATACACCGATTACATGGGCGTTATGCTCTCTTCGGTGACGGACATCGTTAATGCCGTTTCTTACGTGCTTATCGGTTTCGTGTCCGTTTCGCTCATCGTTTCTTCGATAATGATAGGCATAATCACTTACATCTCTGTTCTCGAGAGAATCAAGGAAATAGGCGTTCTGCGCGCACTGGGCGCGTCCAAACGCGACGTATCGCGCGTGTTTAACGCCGAAACGCTCATCATCGGGTTTGCCGCAGGCATTATGGGTATCTGCGTAACGATGCTCCTCGACATACCGATAAGCCTGATTATCCACTCGCTTGCCGGCATATCGAACGTTGCCGCTCTGCCATGGAAAGGCGGACTTATCCTGATCGCGATTTCTATGTGCTTAACGCTCATCGCGGGGCTTATCCCCTCGCGGCTCGCCAGCAAAAAAGACCCCGTCATCGCACTTCGTTCAGAATAATTTATTTGGTTTAATATGCGCCGCGCCGCCCGCTTTTTTTTAAAAAGCGGGCGGCGTGTATTTTTTATTTCACAATCCGGATAAGCGGCTATAGGTCGATTAACCGCCGTTTTAAACATCAATCAACGTCTTTTTACACCCCATTAATCGGTGACGAAATTATCTGCCGAGGCGTTTTTCGATTCCCCTTTCCTCGTCGTAACGCGAAAGGCACGCCTGATATTTTTCCGACAAAACGAAGAGATAACGCTCGCGCTGAACATAATCGAGCGAATAAAAAAGTTTTTTATCCATAAGTCTGTCGAGCGCGTCAGACGGCCTCGCCCCTTCTTCGTCCAGCATTGTTTTCACCTCGTTATAAAACGCCTCTTCGTTTTCGGCAGGTTTGTTCACCATACGCACGGCCATTTTTCTGAAGTAGTTTTCCACGCCCGAAGGAGCCAGCCCCTCCGCTTCGGCTTTTTTAACGCCGCTTTCCACTTCTCTGCGATAATCCTCCCAGAACCTCGATTTCAAGCGTTGTTTCGCCTCTTTTGCCGCCGCTTTGATGCTTTTTACGATCGCCATTATAAAATCACTCCTGTTAAAAAGAATTTCGGGCAAAAAAATACACCCGATAATTTCTTCGGGTGTAAAAAACTCTTTCAGCCGGAACGGAAAACCGTCCGGTTTGGTTTTGGTTTGAGAAAATCAGCCCTTAATGCTTCTCTTTCTCGCTGCCTCCGCCTTCTTTTTACGTCTGACGGAAGGTTTTTCGTAATGTTCTTTACGGCGCAAATCACCGATTATGCCGTCTCTCGAACACTTTCTCTTAAATCTGCGAAGCGCGTTGTCAAGCGATTCGTTTTCACCGACTCTGATAGTGGACATTTCCTCAACCCTCCTTTGCCCAAAGGCTCAACGTTAAAAGCGTATTGATTATATCAAACAAGGAAAATATTGTCAAGCGTTTTCAAGCAAAATAATTTCACCTCGTTTTCGCGGCGTTTTCGCCGGCGATTCGCCCGATCATTTTCATCGAAGCGTTGTTGAAATGCCCCGCCGCGTCCGGATTGAGATTCTTCTCGTCGCGCGAAAGTTCCGTCGCAACGTCCGTCAACATAACCGCGACGCCCTCTTCCGCCGCTCTTTCCTGCGCGCGCATGATAGCCTCGTCCGCGCTTTTTCGTCCGAACATCGAGGCAAAATAGCCGACTTTGATTATCATGAAAGCGGTTATTCCCAAATCCCTCTTCAGATCGGCGATTAATTCGCGAAGCATCGCAAGATAATCATCTTCCGTCGTTCCGGCAAGAGCGTCGCTCTCGCCCTGCAGCCACACAAAGAATACGTTCCCTATCTCGTCCGCCGTTTTTTCAAAGCACGCCCTGACTTTTTTCAGAAGGGCGGCGTATCTCTCTTTCCCCTCTTCGCGCGAAGGAAGCCACTGCGAAATTATCGTCGCGCCCTTCGCCGCGTGAACGCACACCGCTTTTCTGCCGCTCGCCAAACAATAACTTTCCGCAAAATAAGGAACGAGCGAGCCGTGACCGAGATGAGAAGCAAGCAGAAGTTCGCCGATATCTTCCCCGACGGGGTTTTTCAGCGGAACGAAACTGTCGGTAAGCAGCCTGTATTCCAAAGCTCCTGCGACAGGCTTGTCCATCGGGTCGCTCTCCGTCTGTCCTTGCATATTGCTTTGTCCCGAAAAAATAAGAATATCCGTCATAACCCCTCCGCAATCTCTTTACGGCGATTTTAAAATCGCGCGATTATATTTTTGCTTATTATACCACAACAGTCAAGCGACTTTCAACTCTTTTTGCCGTCCGCAGACAAACGGGCTAAAAAAACATAAAATCTTGCTAAAAAAAGAATATCCGTTCCGGGCGTTTTGGTGTATAATGAAACATATTACAATCGGAGCGTTATCGGAGTTATGAATATACCCGTTCTGAAAGACGAAAAAGAATCCACGTTTTACACGGTTACCATAAGCGGCAAAAAAGCGCGCGTTTACGAGCATTACGTTTCCGCCGCGCCCATCAACCGCCGCTGGCCGGGGCATCAGAGAGAAATTTCTCAGCGCGAAAAATCGTATTTCGTCCGTTTTGAAAACGAAACCGCCGTCACCGTCGAAATAAAAAGCAAGAAAAAGGGCGACCCGATCGTCCGTCCGATATCGTCGCGCGTGTCCGTCGATATTACGGAAAACGGATATCGTTTCACGCTTACCGAACACGGCGCGTATTCCTTCGAACTCGGCGACGCTCATCAGAACCTGCATCTGTTTTTCGATAAGCCGAAAACTTACGAATTTTCGCCTCGCGAAAAAGTAATCGCTTTTCGCCACGGCACTTTCGACGTCGGCGAAATCGTTCTCCGCTCCGACGAAACGCTTTTCGTTGACGAGGACGCGGTGGTTTACTGCAATATCGTTGCCGAAAACGCCGAAAACGTTCGCATCTGCGGACGCGGGATTCTCGACAACTCGAAATCGAAAGAAAAAATTCTGTTCGACGTCGAAACGGGCGACGGACAAAAAGACGTGATGAACGCGGAAAGAAAACACTTTGTTTCGATCCGCAACTGCCGTAACGTCACGATAGACGGACCTATCTTGCGCGATTCGCTTTGCTATAACGTTTCGGCGGTCAACGTGGACGATTTCGTTTGCGAAAACATTAAAATCATCGGCTGCTGGAGATATAATTCCGACGGCGTGGATATGCAGAACTGCCGCAACACGCGCGTTTCAAACTGTTTCATCCGCACTTACGACGACTGCGTTTGCGTGAAGGGCGACGGAAACGTAAGAACGAACTGCGAACACACCTTAGTCGAAAACTGCGTTTTCTGGTGCGATTGGGGGCATGCGATGGAAATCGGACTGGAAACCTGCGCGGATAAAATCACGGATATCCGTTATCGCCGCTGCAAGGTTATCCGCACGAACTTCGATTTTCTGCACATAGGCTGCGTTGACTACGCGAAGATAAGCGACGTGACGTATGAGGATATAGACCTCGAATTCGCCGGGGACGAGCGCGCCCCGCAGTATCAGGAAAAGGACGGCGAAACCTATCTGCCGGACGACAAAGCGTACTATCCGACGCTTATCGGGCTGGGAATTTTCCGCCATTTCGAATATTCCGTCGGCAACGAATACGGGCATATCGAAAACGTGGTTTATCGGAATATCCGCGTTCACAACGCACCCGATCTGCCGGTTATCGAGATAAGCGGAGCGAACGAAGAACATAAAGTCAAAAACGTTACGTTTGAAAACATCACGCTCGACGGCAGAAAAGCAACTTCTTTGAGCGATTTTAAAACGAAAATAAAACACGGAGAAAACATCGCGATAAAATGATTAAAATAAACGGATATTTCACGGACGGATGCGTCATTCAGGCGGACAGCGAATTTTCTATAGCGGGGAAATCCGCTCCGCATGCCGAAGTAAGGGCGAATCTTTGCGGAAAAGAAATGAGTTCTTTTTGCGCCCGAGCCGACGAAAACGGAGATTTTTCCGTTGTGATTCCGCCGATAAAAGGCGGTTTATCGACTTATAGCCTCACTTTTTATGTGAACGGCATGCAAGAAAAAACAATCCGAAACATTGTGTTCGGCGATGTGTGGCTCGGGGCGGGACAATCCAACCTCGAACTCAAACTGAAATATCTCGCCGATTGCGACAAAGCGACTGAAGAGTTCAGAAACTCCGCTTTCCGCTTCGCCGATCTCCCCAACACCAAAAGCACGTATAACGGCGTGGGATTTTTCGGGCTTCAGCAAGAGGACGGCGAGCCGCTTGCGGAAGTCAGGTGGAACACTCCCGACGATACTTCCGCCGCGCTCGAAACGGCGGGATTTCCATTTTTGTTTGCCGGCGAAATGCAGAAAAACCGCGATTACCCTGTGGGCGTTTTCAACGTTGCGGTGGGCGGCTCGAACATCACTCACTGGCTCCCCGGCGAATGTTTCGACGACTCCCCCGCGCTCCGCGCCGAAATTAAGGTTTGCGACGAAAAAACCGAAGCGGGATCTTTATATTATGAAAAAATCTGCCCGCTCAAAGGGCTTGCTTTCCGCGGCGTCGTGTGGTATCTCGGAGAGAGCGTTGCCTGGACGGGCGCGCCGACCTGCGCCGAGTATTCGTCGCGTTTGATTGCGTTAATCGACTTATACCGAGACTTGTTCCGCGGCGAAACAAATTTTCTGCTCATGGATATCGGCATCGAAGGCTACGACGAATTCAGCGTAAACTTCGTGAACGAAGCAAATTCCATCGCGCAAAAAGCAAGAAAAGGCGTTGTCCGCTGCCCGCTTTTCGATTTATCTCAGAACTGGCTCATTCCCGACGGAAAAGGAACGTGCCACCCCATTCACCTCGTCGATAAACGGGAGCATGCCGGGCGCGCGGCGGATCTTTGCCGCCTGAACTTCATTGAAAACAAACCTGCCCGTTGCCCCGAAATTTCTTCCGTAGAATATAAAGACGGAAAGGCGCTCGTAAAGTTAAGCGACTGCGTTCGTATTTTCTCTTCGGACGGGCGGGAACTTTTCGGCTTCGCCATTGCCGGGAACGACGGAAAATTCGTCGCGGCAGACGCGAAAATCGTCGGAAAGCGCGAGATTATCGTTTCTTCCCCGTTCGTTTCTTCGCCCGCGCGGCTGACTTACGGATTTTTCCTTTATAACGACGTTTGCAATCTCGTCGCGGAAACGGAAAGCGGACTTATTCTCCCCGTTTTGCCATACCGCGACAAAATCGAATACTTCGGCGAACTTTTTTACGAAGAATTCAACCCCGCATTTTTCGCCCGCGAAAAAATGTACGAAAATTCGTTCGGCGATCTCGGCGGGGGCGCGGGCTACCGCGATTGTTACCGCGCGAGCGAAATTTTCGGCAGCAAACTCGCTCGGGTCTCTTATGACGGCGGCGAAGTCGCTTTATCGATTCCTTACGACCCTTACGCTTCGTGTATGGCGGGGCTTTGCCCGACGATTCTCCGCACGAACCAACCTCATTATCTCGACCGATACGACAGATTGTCCGTTACGTTGAGGGCGGAAAAGCCGATAACTCTTGTCGGGATTCACTTCAAAACCTGCGACGGAAAACAGTTTTTCATCGTTCCGCAAACGGACGGAAAAGAACAAAGAAACTATCAAATCCCTGCCGATAAGTCGATTAACCTCGATTTTGACCTGGCATCGGCAATAGATATCCGCGAAGGAAACTTCCCGCTTCCGGGATATTTAAGAAAGAAAATCGCCCTTATGCAAATCACTTTCCGCTCGACGGAAAAAGAAAATAAGGTGTATCTGAAAAAAATCACGCCTTATTACGACGCGTCCGAAAACCCCTCCGGCTCGGAAACGAAAACCGCCGCTAAGGAAAACAAAGACAAACTATTTATTTACGGATATTAAAAAAAACCGATTATGTATTACGCAATGCTTATAGGAGCGTCCTTCTTGTTCGGCTCGCAGTTCATGGTTACGAAGGCGTTCGAAAAAAATTACGGCAAAACCGTCCGGACTTCGCTGTCGTTCAGCCTGCTTTACTCGTTTTTTGCGGGCGTGATTTTCCTCATAATAAAACTGATTTCTTCCGGAACGGCTTTTAACCCTGATCCGTTTTCGCTGTGCATGGCGTTCGGGCTTTCGCTCGTCAACATTTTAAGCAGCGCGATCGGGATAAAAACCCTCGCCCTCGGCGACATTGCCGTCTATTCGCTGTTTCTGATGCTCGGCGGAATGATCGTTCCGTTCTTCGCGGGCGTAATTTTCCTGAAAGAAAGCGTTTCCGTCTGCAATCTCATCGGCGTTGCGATTATGATTTTCGCGCTCTGCCTGCCCGTTTTTTTCGGCAAAAAGAATAAAAACGCCGGAGAAGCGCAAACCGACAGCGATACAAAGAAAAAGACTTCCGTGTTTTTTTACGTTTTGTGCGTGTTTTTGTTCATTCTTAACGGACTCAGTTCCACGCTCTCGAAATTCAATTCGGTGAGAGAGGGCGCGGCGCTCGGCGCGGAATTCACCTTTTACACTTACGGAATTCAGTTCGTCGTTTCACTGCTTGCGTTCGCTTTGACGCAAGCGTTCGGCAAAAACGATAAAACCCGGAAAAATGAAAAACAGCCCGTCATGCTTTTCCGGACGAAAGCGATAGGCTGCGGCGCGGCGTTCGGGGCGATAAACGGCACGGCTTTTCTGCTTTCGTCCGTCGCGGCGGAACACGTTGCCGCGGTCGCGCAGTACCCTCTCATCACCGGCGCGACGATTTTGTTTTCAAGCCTGCTCGCCTTTCTTTTTTATCGCGAAAAGCCGACGGCTCTGCAACTCGTTCAGATCGCGATTTCGTTCGCAGCAACCGTTCTGTTTATGTTCTGAAAATCGGCGTGACGA
>JALETB010000042.1 GCA_022781715.1 Clostridiales bacterium
CTGATGCCTTGCGCAAATCTTCTTTTTTCATTCCTTTATCAATGAGAAGTTTCCACAATTTTTTATAATCTACAGTCATATATCATCTCTCCAAAATAATAAAACTATTTATAGTATATCATATTTTTAATTATTTTTCAAGATATTCTCTAATATTTAGAGTGTCTTTTGAGATCTAAATTGACTTTACGCATAAAAACACATAGGGTGAGAAAAGCCCACGGAGTGTCCCTGGACTTCCGAAGCGTCTGAAATTGCAACTCTATAAAATTATAATTATTAAACACCATAGGTACTACGGCGACCAAAAGGCTTCCCGTCATCATATAGACCGAAAGGAAGCCTTTTTCTTACGAACTCGCTATTTGCGTATATTGTATTTAACTCTTCTAAATTCCCCACGAATATCTAACTAATGGGGTTCACTTCATTTCGGCTTCGTCTTTTGTTATGTCCGATTAAGTTAAACGGTTTTCATTTCGAATTCGTTAGTTTTCGTCTTTGCCACGAAATCGAATATTTCCAGCGCGACCGTATCTTTCAAAAAGCACTCTTTCGCCACGCCAGAGAGTTTCTTAAAGTCGCTTTTTCTCGTTATCATCGGCACGTCGTTCTTGCCTTGAATTGCAGATAAAACGTCGAGTTTATCCTTGTTTACGGCGAGAATTTTGAGATAAAGTTCGGAGTTGAGACATTTCCGGACGAAACTTTCTTCGATGCCGAGCATGTTCGCGAGCAAAATTCTGTCGAGCCGCGTCTTCGTGTAACGTTTCGTCTTGATTTTTTCAACGAGCATATCCAGCCCTTTTGCGTCGCGCGTGAGTGCTTTTATTCTGTTTTCAAGCCCTTCGGTGCAATCGAGAACCTTTTCCAACTGTTTCGGGGTCGATTTTATCGCCGAAAAGAAAATCAGGTCGTCCGCGTCCGGCAGTTCGTCGGGCAGGTCGCGGAACACAAAGTCCGGCACGCATTTTTTTATCTGTCTGAGTTTTCCTTCGTTCACGGCTTTTCTTATCGCCGCCGCCGAGGAAAGATTTTTATAGATTTTATCGTCGTTATAGGCCGCGCCCTGCCTTATCACCGGGTGAATTTCTATGTTCGCTTTCGAACTTAAAATCGCCTTGCAGTATTCTATGCCGAGAATGTTGTTCGGCGTTTTAAGCAGTTCGAAGTCGAGGTTTTCCACGTTCATTTTCTCGAGCGCGGCGCATTTAGCCTTTATCGCGGTAACGCCCGTTTTCAGTTCTTCTTTATAAAGTCTTTTGAATTCGCGGCTTTCTTCTAAAAGAGCGGCGGCGGTGGAGAGTAGTTTCGTCTTTTCGCCGCTTTCCGTGCCGAAGCAGATATGTTTTTCTCCGTCGCAACAGTTTATCAGTTTTATTGCGCCTTTAGCGAAGATTTCGGCGTTCGCCGTGGCGAAAACCGTCGGCAGTTCAATCACCGCGTCCGCCCCCGCTTTTATCGCGTGCGCCGCGCGCGTGTACTTATCCATTGCGGTTATTTCTCCGCGCTGAGTGAAGTTGCCGCTCATAACGATAACGATATAATCGGGTTTTATTTCTTTTCTGATATATTCGAGGTGATAAAGATGTCCGTTGTGGAAGGGATTATATTCGCAAACGGCGAAACAAATTTTCAAAAGTCGCTCCTTTCGATTGATATTTATCGTTGATTGGTGTATAATGCAAGTATAAACTTATAAGTATATATTATACCAACGGGCGGAAAATATCAACCGTTTGGCGCGAACTTGTCCGTCGGTGGTAAAAGGAGTTTTAAAAATGTCAAAAGTACTTGACGACATCAAAAAAAGAGCGGTCAAACTCAACAAGCACATCGTTCTTCCCGAGGGAGAGGACAAAAGAGTTGTCGAGGCTGCCGCCGTTTCCGTTAAAGAGGGCGTAGCGAGAATAACCCTTCTCGGCAATCCCGACGAGATTAAGAAGAATAACCCGGAAGTCGATCTTTCCGGCGTTACGATAATCGACCCGAAAACTTATGGAAAAACCGAAGAATACGCTCAACTTCTGACCGAACTTCGCAAGGCTAAGGGCATGACCATCGAACTTGCGAGAGAAACGCTTGCAAAGGATTATACCATGTACGGCGCGCTTATGCTCAAAGCGGGCGACGTGGACGGTATGGTTTCGGGCGCGTGCCATTCCACGGCAAACACTCTTCGTCCGGGGCTTCAGGTCATCAAAACCGCAAAGGGAACGCCCATCGTTTCGGCTTACTTCCTTATGATCGCTCCCGAGGGCGGCAATAAATACTGCGAGGACGGTTGTTATATTTACGCCGATTCCGGACTTAACCAGAACCCGACGAGCGAAGAACTCGCTTACATCGCTCAGTCCTCCGCGAAGAGCGCGAGAGCGATTGCGGGAATCACTCCGAGAATAGCGTTCATTTCGCATTCCACCAAGGGTTCGGCAAAACACGCGGACGTGGACAAGGTTGTGGAAGCCGTTAAAAAATTCCACGAAATCTGCCCCGAAGAACTTGCGGACGGCGAACTTCAGTTCGACGCGGCTATCGTTCCCGAAGTGGGAGCGAGCAAAGCGCCCGGTTCTCCCGTCGCAGGGCATGCAAACGTCATGATCTTCCCCGATCTCGACGCGGGCAACAGCAACTATAAAAACACCGAAAGGCTCGGCGGTTTCCAGGCGGTGGGTCCGCTTTGTCAAGGGCTTGCCAAACCTATAAACGACCTTTCGAGAGGTTGCCATATGGAAGATATCGTCGCGGCGGTCGCGATAACCGCTTTGCAGACGCAGATTTAAAATAAGATAAGAGGTGAAAAAATGAAGGTTTTAGTTATCAACGCGGGGAGTTCTTCGCTTAAATATCAACTTATAGACATGGCTACGGAAAAAGCCGTGGCAAAAGGCGGCTGCGAGAGAATAGGTATCGAGGGGTCTTTCTGCAAGCATAAGGCAAACGGAAAGGAAACCGTTATAAACGCCGCGATGCCCACGCATAAAGAGGCTATCAAGGTCGTTCTCGACGCGCTCGTCGATAAGGAATACGGTGCGATTTCGTCGATGAAGGAAATCGACGCAGTCGGTCACAGAATAGTCCACAGCGGCGAAGTGTTCAACGATTCCGTTCTTTTAACGGACGACGTTATGAAGAAAATCGAGGAGCTTTCCGAACTCGCGCCCCTTCATCAGCCTGCTAACATAATCGGAGTCCGCGCTTGTCAGGCAATTATGCCCGGCGTGCCTATGGTAGGCGTTTTCGACACGGCTTTCCATTCCTCTATGCCCGAAAAGGCTTATATTTACGGTATTCCTTACGAAGCGTATACCGATTTCAAAATCAGAAGATACGGCTTCCACGGCACGAGCCACAGATTCGTTTCGCAGGAAGCGGCTAAATATCTCGGCAGAGAGGGCGACAAGGACTTCAAGGTCGTCACGATGCACCTCGGCAACGGCTCGTCCATTTCCGCAGTCAAGGGCGGAAAGAGCGTGGATACGTCGATGAGTTTCACTCCGCTCGGCGGCGTTCCGATGGGAACGAGGTCGGGCGATCTCGACCCTGCGATTGTCGAGTTTTTAGCGAACAAATACAATATGACGCTTGCCGAAACACTTAATTATCTCAATAAAAAATCGGGCGTTAAGGGCTTAAGCGGCGTGTCGTCAGACTTCAGAGATTTAACCGAAGCCGCGAACGCGGGCAACCACAGAGCGGCTCTCGCGCTTGACGTATTCTGCTATAGTTGCAAAAAATATCTCGGCGCATATGCCGCGGCTATGGGCGGAGTAGACTGCGTGGTGTTCACGGCAGGCATCGGCGAACACGACGGCGAAGTGAGAAAGGCTATCGCATCCGATATGGAATTTATGGGCATCTCGATCGATAAAGAGAAAAACGATCATCTCGGCGACGGCATCTGCGATATAACCGCCGAGGGCGGAAAAGTCAAAGTTCTCGTCATCCCCACGAACGAAGAACTCGTCATCGCGCGCGATACCGAAAGGCTTGCGAAATAACGCGGATAAGACTTGCGGAATAATGCAAAATTAGTTAAATTTTTGCGATAAAGTCTTGCAAAAAATTTGACAACGAAAAATAAATAATATATAATTGTAAGGCTACGTATGGTTATTGACGTAAGAAAGTTAAAAAACAGCGGTAAGGACGGTTGTTCGTTCTGTTTCGAATACGCTGCGGACGATTCGTTAATCACGCTTCCGTATGCGTCCTTCAAAGCCCCCGTTACCGTAACGGGCGAACTCGAACTCGCGGGCGATAAGGTTTATGTAAACGGCGAAATATCCTACGTTTTAGTCGCGCCTTGTTCGAGGTGCGGCGAAAAGACGGAATATCGCGGTTTAACCCGTTTCGACGAAGCGTTTTCGGATGACCCGAACGATAAGGAAGAGGATTTTTATCCTTTTTCGAGAGGTCTGGTCGATCTTACGAAGATGGTTTGCGATTCGCTTGTGATATCGTTTCCTTACACGGTTTATTGCGAAAAGGATAAAGAAGAAGAGCAGTAAATCGTTATAACCGTATTTACCGAATGAGAAGAAAGAGAGGTATAGAATAATGGCAGTTCCAAAGCATAAGACTTCCAAAATGAGAGCAAGAACAAGATTTTCGAACAATTCCAAGTTGGCTGCGCCGACCTTGGTTGCATGCCCTCAGTGTCATGAACTTAAAGCGCCGCACAAGGTTTGCCCCAAATGCGGATATTATGACGGCAAAGCAGTTATTGAAACCGGCAACGCCGATTGATGAATTAATTTAATAATAAGGCGGATAGCGCGGCTATTCGCCTTGTTTTCGTAATTTAAATCAACGTTTTAAGCAGATTAAGAATATAATAGCAAAAGATATCGGTTAAAGGGCGTCGGCATAGATGGAGAAAAGTGAGAGAAAACATAGTTTAATAGGTAAATTATTGATTCTTTCCGCAACTTTGGTTTGGGGGAGTTCTTTCGTTGTCTTAAAAGATACCCTTTCCAAACTCGGAAACGGTCATTTTACCTTTTTTATCCTCTCGCTCAGATTTCTCATTGCAGGCGCGATTTTTGTCGGTTTTTGCGCAAAACGCTTTTCAAAACTCAATAAACGGACTCTTTTCGACGGCATGGCACTCGGCGGAATTCTGTTTCTGGCTTACGCCTTGCAGACCGTCGCGTTAAATTACACAACACCCTCCAAAAACGCTTTTTTAACCGAGGTTTATTGCATCTTCGTTCCGTTTTTATCCTGGCTTTTCTTCAAAAAGAAACCTACGGCGAAAAACTTCGTGGCGGCGTTCGTTTGTCTTGCCGGCGTGATTATCATCGCTTTTTTCGGCAAAACGGAAAAGGCTTCCAACGAGGCTCTTGGCGACGGACTTACGATTTTTTGCGGATTGTTTTACGCCTTGCAGATGATTTTTATATCGTTTTTTAACGAAAGGGACGATTCGCTGCTCCTTCTTTTCGTGGAAATTTCCACGGTGGCTGTTCTGTGCCTTGCGACGAGCGCGATATGGGAGTTCCCGCGGTATGCCGGAGAACTCGTTATGAGTGGCGAGGCTGTATGGAAAATAATCTATCTCGGCGTTTTTGCCACGGGTTATGCGCAATTCGCGCAGATTTACGGGCAGAAATTCACGTCCGCCACAACGGCTTCGATAATTATGTGTTTCGAGGGCGTTTTCGGCGTGATGTTCGAGTTTATTTTCGGGCAGAACAACCTCAACACGTTCATCATAATAGGTTTCTCGCTCATATTCCTTACGCTTATCATAAACGAAACGGATATAGGCGCGATTTGCGGAAAAATAGAGGAAAGGAAGAAACGTGCGGCGGGAAACGCGTCGGATATCGCAGATCCGGTTATGCCGCAGAAGAAAATACAAGAGGGAAAAGCAGATGACGAAAAGATATAAAAAGACGGATAAAGCAGAGTTGTTTTTGAACGTCAGCGACGATTCCGAGTTTTTGTCGAAATATTCCCCGGTAGATAAACCGCTCGTGTCGTCGGAAGTTGCCGAATTCATCGAGAACTCGGCAAGGGGATTTCATCCGAAAGCATCCGTAAAACTCACTATAATCGGCTCGTGCGTGGACGAAACCGAAAAGCCCGTTTATACAAGCGCGATCAAGAATTATTTTTCATTGAAGCACGCGGAGGTCATGCGCGATATCGCGCGCAAAACGATTATTTCGCTTATTTTCGCGCTGATAGGAATTATCGCGTTGACCGTGATGATTGTCTATGAAAACCATTTCGGAAATGCGGTCTGGACGGAGTGTATCGATATTTTCGCATGGGTTTTCCTGTGGGAAGCGGTCGATCAATACTTCATCGAGCGGAACGGACTTCTGATGAAAATGAGAAGGCTCGAAAGTTTCGTTAATATGGAAGTGGAATACATATAAATATAAAAATACGGCGGAACGCATTGAAGTAAAGCGTTCCGCCGTTTTAAAATCAAAAAAACGATTGCGGTAAGGTAGCGGCGTGATCGTGCAGCCGCGCAATCGTGCAATCGTGCAGCCGTGCAATCGTGCAATCGTGCAACCGCGTGATCGTGTAGCCGTGCAATCGTGCAGCCGCGTAAGATGCCTTTTTAGCCGAGCATATTCACGAGTAGCCCCGGAATGGGTTTTTTCTCGTTGAAAAGTTCGAGCCTTGCAGCCATTTCTTTCTCGATCGATTCCATCTTCATAACGGGAAGTTTGTAGTTGGAAAGGTCGATTGCCTTGTTCGATAAAATGTTGATCGCGGCTTCGGCATTGCCGTAACCGTTGGTTACGCAAACGTTCGTGAGTTGCTTGGTCATCGCAAGCCCGAACGGGATTTTAAGGTTCGGCGCGTAATAACCGACGAGCGCGACTTTTGAAAACGGCGCGGCGGCTTTGAATGCGGACTCGACGGGAATCCCCGAGCGGGTGAGATAAATTACCTTTTCCGCCATTCTTCCGCTCGTAAACGAAGAAATTTCCTTTTCGGTTTTCTGCGACGTTTTCACCGCATAATAAATACCGGATTTTTTTGCAAGCAGAAGTTCGTTCTCGTCGTTGCCGATAAGAATAGGCACGCCCTGATAATAAATGATGAGTTGCGCGATTATCGAGCCTAAAACCGACGAGCCGAAAACGGCAACGTGGTCGCCTTTTTCGATCTGAAGTTTGTCGATCGCGGAAATCGCAAGCATTATATAATCGATATAAACGGCGTCGTCGTCCTTCACGTTCTGCGGAAGCGGATAAACGTTATCCGAATCGAGAACGACGAAATCTTTCAGAAATCCGTCCGTCGTTCTTCCCGCAACGCTGAAGTTATAACATTTGCCGTGTTTGTCGTTCGCACAGTGATAACATTCGCCGCAGGGCTTAACGGGAGAAAGGAAAACCCTCGTTCCCTTACCGAGATAGGGCGAAGGTTGCCCGAGTTCCGTAATTTGCCCAACGGCGGCTCTGCCCGGAATAATCGGGAGTTTAACCGACTTTTCGTCGCCTGCAAAAATCGCTACATCCTCTTCGGTAATAAGCGTGCGGGTAAGTTTGATTTTAACGCTGTCAACCCCGCTTAAACTTTCGATTTTATTGATTTCACCGATTTTGCCCGGTTCGGTTATTTGCCAACCTCTCATTAATACCACCTTCGGAACGCATAGTTCCACTCTATTCATTATATAGTAAACTTTTTTATTTTGCAAGTAAAACCCGCCAAAATAATTAAGAAAATTTGGTCTTTTCCGATTTAAACGTTTGACATAGCCATAAAAATAATATATAATAGTGTAGCATTAACAACAGAGAGGTGAAAAATATGAAAGCGGATATTCATCCTAAATATAAAATTGTCACCGTCCAGTGCGCTTGCGGAGAAACTTTCCAAACGGGAACGACCAAGAACGTCGACGTTATCAAAGTCGATATTTGCAGTAAATGCCATCCGTTCTTCACCGGCAAGCAGAAACTTGTCGATACAGGCGGACGCGTTGATAAATTCAAGAAAAGATTCGGTCTTTAATTTTTTGCCTTTCAACAGGCAAAACAACGAAATTTTGCCCTATGGTTTATTCCTTAGGGCTAATTTTATATCCGGGAGTAAATTATAAAACCGAATGTCGGGTTTATAATCGGATTTATAAGTTTATTGCGTAAAAAATAATGAAAGAAAAAAAAGTTAAAAAAACGTCTATCGGCGGGCAGGCGGTTTTAGAGGGCGTCATGATGCGCGGCAAAACGGGCATCGCCACCGCCGTAAGAGATTCCGACGGAACGATTCGTATAGAAGCCGAGCGGATAACTCCGCCCGAAAAACAGAATAAATTTTTAAAATTGCCGATAATAAGGGGCGTGGTGAATTTCTTCTCGTCGCTCGTTGTCGGAACTAAAATATTGATGCGCTCCGCGGAAGTTTACGGCGGGGACGACGAAGAGCCTTCCAAATTTGAAAAATGGCTCGCGAAAACCTTCAAAATCGACGTTATGGACGTGGTTTTGTTTTTTGGCGTCGCGCTCGGTCTTGTGTTTTCGATTGCGCTTTTCTTTATTCTGCCCACGATTCTCGGAAATCTTTTCGGCAAGGCTTTCCCCGACCTGAGAGTAGTTCGGAATCTTATCGAAGGACTTATAAGAATAGCGATTTTTATCGGTTATATCCTGTTCACGTCGCTTCTTAAAGACATAAAGCGAACGTATATGTATCACGGCGCAGAGCATAAAACGATAACCTGCTACGAAAAAGGGCTTGACTTAACCGTCGAAAACGTGAAAAAATGCAGGAGAGTACACGACAGATGCGGTACGACGTTTATGTTTTTCGTAATGCTCGTGAGCATTCTCGTCTATTCGGTTTTCGGCGCGATTTTCCCGCAGATTAACGAAAACATATGGCTCAGAATTTTGTCGCGCGTGGTTTTGTTGCCGCTCATCGCGGGGCTTTCTTACGAACTTCTGAAACTCCTCGCGAAAACGGACAGCCCGCTCGTTCTGCCGCTTAAAATTCCCGGGTTGCTTCTTCAGAAACTTACGACGAAGGAGCCGGACGACGGAATGATGGAAGTCGCGATCGCGGCGTTTGAAAAGGTGCTTAAAATGGACGAAGATCCTGACGAACCCGTGTGCAAATTCGTTTGCCCGGAAAAGGTTTCCGTCGTGAAGGATAAACTTAAAAAGGAATTTTCCGCCGCAGGGATAGACGAATCGGACGCAGAATGGATAGTCTCTATCGTTTCGGGAATAAAGCGCAGCGAACTTAGCGGCGATAAAAAACTTAAATCTTCGGAAATAGACAAAATCAACGAACTCGCCGCCCAAAGGCTCACGGGCAAACCGCTTTGTTACGTTCTCGGCAATTGTGATTTTTACGGCTACGAAATAAAGGTCGACGAGCGGGTTCTGATTCCTCGCCCCGAAACAGAAGAACTCGTGAGCGAAGTTCTGAAGGTTGCTTCGCCCGAAAAAACCGTTCTCGATTTATGTACGGGCAGCGGCGCGATCGCTCTCGTTGTGAGCAAAAAGAGCGGCGCAAAAGTTATCGCAACGGATATTTCGGAAGACGCGCTCGAAGTCGCGAAAGAGAATTTCAAACTGTTCGATGCCGACATAAAAACCGAGTTAATCGACTTATACGGCGACTTGCAGGATAAATTCGATATAATTGTGTCCAATCCGCCGTATATAAAAACCGACGATATGGACGGGCTTGACGACGTTGTTAAAAATTACGAGCCGCATCTCGCTCTCGACGGCGGCGCGGACGGACTTGATTTTTACAGGCGTATATGCGCCGGTGCGAAGGCTCATCTTAACGACGGCGGAATGATTTTCCTCGAAGTCGGAATCGGTCAGGCGGACGACGTAAAAAAGATGCTTGACGAAGAGTTTAACGCGGAGATTATCAAGGATATTTCGGGCGTTGACAGAATTATCAGGGCGGGACTTAAATGAACCAGAAACTTGAAGAAATATACCAGAGATACGAAAAACTCGGCGAACTTTTAGCCGACCCCGCGACGCTTTCCGATATGTCTTTGTGGCAGAAATACGCAAAAGAAAGGTCGGATATTGAGGAAACGGCGAACAAATACGCCGAATTCAAAAGCGCGGAGGAAGAGTTTGCGGCTCTCGGATCGGAATTGAAAACCGAATCCGACAAGGAGATGAAGGACCTACTCGAGTCGGAAATCGAAGATTGCAAGAACAGGCTTTCCGCGATAAAAGACGAGTTGAAAATACTTTTGCTGCCTAAAAACCCCGACGACGACAAAAACGTCATCGTCGAAATCCGAAGCGGCGCAGGCGGTGAAGAAGCCGCACTTTTCGCGAGCGATTTATACCGCATGTATTCGCGTTACGCCGATAAAAACAGGTGGAAAACAGAAGAAATCGACATAAACGAAACCGAACTCGGCGGCATCAAAGAAGTTGTTTTTTCGATAAGCGGAAAGGGTGCGTATAGTAAACTTAAATTCGAAAGCGGCGTTCATCGGGTGCAGAGAGTTCCCGAAACGGAATCTCAGGGGAGAATTCAGACGTCCACGGTGACGGTCGCCGTTCTTCCCGAAGCGGTCGACGTGGAAATCAACATTGACGAAAAAGATCTGAAAATCGACACTTATCGTTCGAGCGGCGCGGGCGGGCAGCACGTAAACAAAACGGAATCGTGCATCAGAATGACGCATCTGCCCACAGGCATCGTCGTAACCTGTCAGGACGAAAGATCCCAACTCAAAAACCGGGAAAAAGCCATGAAGGTTATGAAGAGCAGACTTTACGATTATTACAACACGCAATACCGCAACGAATATGCGGAAAATCGTAAAAATCAGATCGGTACGGGCGATCGCTCGGAAAGGATAAGAACGTATAATTTTCCACAGGGAAGAATTACCGATCACAGAATCGGCTACACGGCTTATAATCTCGACGAGTTTCTGCTCGGCGATATCGACGCGATGGTAGAGGCTCTCACCATTGCGGACAGGGAGGCGAGGCTTTCGGGCGAGGAAGACTAAAATCCAGTCCGGATATTTATTTTCGCCGGGATGTTTGTCGCACTCGACATATATTGAACAGCGAATGAGAAAAACAAACACGAGAGAAAAAGTAGACAATCGAAAAAAAATGTGATATAATCAATAATCGTCGAGAAGGTTGTACGGTTGCGGCAGAGAAATCTGACGAGGAAAGTCCGAGCTCCGCACGGCAGGATGCCGCCTAACGGACGGTGAAGGTGACTTTAAGGAAAGTGCAACAGAAAATAACCGCAAGGGCAACCTTGTAAGGATGAAAAGGCGAGGTAAGAGCTCACCGGCGGCTCGGAGACGAGGCGCGCTGTGTAAACCCCATCCGGAGCAAGATAGGGGCAATCCGGAAGACAGCCGGTCGGGATTGTCCGCAAAACGTCGCTTGAACTTGTCGGCAACGGCAAGGCTAGATAGATAACCGTATTAAATGACAGAACTCGGCTTACAGACCTTCTCGACATTTTTTTGAAGCAGAACCGCGGGAAACCGCGGTTTTTATTATGACAAGACAAACGACAGTCGGCGAGCCTGTATAAATACTTTAAACAGTCGGCGAGCCTATAAATACTTTACAAAAAATAATAATTATTATATAATATAACGGAATTAACACATTCTGGCGGAATTATGAAGAAATTTATTCTTGCAAGCGGTTCGCCGCGCAGAAAAGAAATATTGCTTCGCGAGGGGTATTCCTTCGAAATCGTGACGAGCGATAAGGAGGACGCGTTCGATAAAAACTGCCCGGCGGAAAAGTTCTCGGTCAGGTGCGCGCTCAGCAAGGCGAGAGACGTTTATTCCCGCGTCCCCAAAACGTCGGTCGTTCTCGGCGCGGATACGGTAGTCGCACTCGGCGGCGAGATTCTCGGTAAACCGAAAAATCGCGACGAAGCGGAAGAAATTCTAGGGCGGCTTTCGGGCAGGGTTCATCGCGTTACCACCGGATATGCTCTTTTTGCCGAAAATTTTTCGGAAACGGGCAGCGTTACGACGGAAGTCGAGTTCGAAGACCTTTCGGATCAGACGATTAAAGCCTATCTCGACAGCGGACTTTGGCAGGGGAAAGCCGGGGCTTACGGCATACAGGACGGGTTTCCGCTCGTAAAATCGTTCCGCGGCGACAGAGACAATGTGGTCGGATTGCCGATTTCGGCGATAAAGCCCACGCTTGACTTGTTGTTGAAATAACCCCGAAATTTAACTGCAGATTATAACAGGAGAATTATATGAGAGGAAACGTCATCGCAATCGACTTAGGTTCGGTGAATACCGTAATTTATCAGCTTGGAGCGGGCGTAGTGCTTTTCGAGCCGAGCGTGGTGTTGATTGACGAACAGCAAAAGAGAAAAATAAAAGCTGTCGGCAGCGAAGCGAAAAGGCTGATAGGGAAAACCGCGGGCAAAAGTTCGGTCGTTTTTCCGATAAGCGAGGGGCTTGTCGTCGACGAAAAGGCTGCGACCTCGATGCTCGAGAGTTTTCTGAACAAAATCACGTTGAAAAAACTCAGTCTTCGTCCGCAGGTGCTTCTTTCCGTTCCGTGCGGACTCGATAACGACGAAATAAAAAAATATCTCCGCGTGCTTGCGGGGGCGGGAGTGTATTCCGTCGACCTCGTTGAGTCGCCCATTTTAACAGCGCTCGGTTCGGGCGTTCCGATAAGCGAATCCGCTCCGTGTTTCGTGGTCGATATCGGCGGCGGGTCGACGAACATCGCGGCCGTTTCGCTCGACGGAGTTATCGCGGGCGTGAGCGTCAATATGGGCGGAAGAAACATCGACGCGATGATAATGAAACATATCGAAGAGTATTTCAACCTCAAAATAGGCACACTCACAGCCGAATCGATCAAGATACAAATCGGCAGTCTTTTTGAAAACGACGGCGCGAGAATCGTCGCTAGCGGAAGAGATCTGACGAGCGGAAAGCCCCGTTCGATATCCGTTTGTTCGCAGGATATTTATTTCCCGATCAGGGCGTTTTACGATAAACTTTTCGAGGTTGTCGAACTCGTTATGGCAAAACTCCCCGCAGAAGTGTCCGCCGAGATAAGAAGAAACGGCGTTTACTTTGCCGGCGGTTCGAGCAAAATTCCCGGGCTCGACGTTTACTTCAAGGACAGGATGGCTATAAAAGCGAACGTGGACGACGAGCCTGAAATAGCCGTCGCGACGGGCGGAGGAATGGTCGCGGGAAACGTCGCGCTGTTGAAAAAAATCAGAATCGTCAAGGGTTAAAGTTTGCTTGATAGTTGCGTGTTTGCCTTGATAATCGACTTATAGGCTGGTTTATGAATAAAATTAATTACGATTCCGAAATGAAAAAGATCATCGAACCTTTCGGGGGCGAAAAGAAAACTTTGCTTCTGCACAGTTGTTGCGGGCCGTGTTCGACGGCGGTTATCGAAAAACTCGAGCCGTTTTTCGATCTCACGATCTTTTATTTTAACCCGAACATAACCGAAAGCGAAGAGTATAACCTCAGGCTTAACGAGCAGAAGAGGTTTTTAACGGAAGCCTACGGCGGAAAAATAAAAATTATCGACGGCAGATATAAGTCGGTCGAGTTTTTCGAGGCGGCGAAAGGGCTTGAAAAAGAACCCGAGGGCGGAAAACGTTGCGAGGCGTGTTTTGCTTTGCGCCTTGCCGAAACCGCGAAAGTCGCAAAAGAGGGAGGCTACGAATATTTTTGTTCCACGCTTACAGTAAGTCCGCACAAAAATGCAGAAATTATCAATGCCGCGGGAGAAAAACAGGGCGAAGCGTTCGGCGTGAAATACCTCCCGAACGACTTCAAAAAAGAAAACGGATACAAACGATCTGTCGAGATTTCGACCGAATACGGGCTTTATCGCCAGCATTATTGCGGTTGCATTTATTCGAAATACGCGTCGCTTCCCGGGCTGGAGGAAGCGGATGAAAGCGAGGGCAAAAAATGAGGATTGTTGCCGGAAAGCACAGAGGCAGAGTACTTAAAGAATTTAAGGGCAGAGATATCCGTCCAACTTCGGACAGGGCGAAAGAGGCTCTGTTCAATATTTTGCAATTCGATATCGCCGGCTGCTGTTTTCTCGATCTTTATTCGGGAACGGGCGGAATAGGTCTCGAGGCGATTTCGCGCGGAGCGGAAAAGGTTGTTTTTGTCGATAATTCGCGTGAGAGCGTTAAACTTTTAAAGGAAAATCTAGCATATCTCAAGGAAAAAGCGGAAATTTACGAAGGCGACGCGCTCGCTTACGTTTCCGCACCGGCAGGAAAGTTCGATTTTGTTTTTCTCGACCCGCCTTACGCGGTCAACGCAAACGCCGTGGTGACTGCGATTGCGAAAAACAGTTTGCTGAAAGAGGGCGGAAGAATTATTTATGAACATTCCGGCAAAAGCCTCGGCGATATCGACGGCGTGCGGCTTGTCGATTCGAGGGCCTACGGAATAGCGGTTTTCGATTTTTACGAGTGTTTGTAATTGTCGATTAAGGAATAAAAGAGGTAAAAACTTTGAAAAAATGCGTGTTTGCCGGGACGTTCGATCCCGTTACGAAAGGGCATGAAGAAATAATCGCGAAGTGTTCGTCGCTTTTCGACGAGGTTGTCGTCGCGATATGTGTTAACGTGAACAAAACGACGATGTTTTCCGTCGAAAAAAGGCTTGATTTTTTGCGCGCGACCTGCGCGAAATATCCCAATGTGAAAGTTTTGTTTCACGAGGGGCTTCTCGTCGACCTTCTCAAAGCCGAAGGTGCGATTTATAATGTGAGGGGCTTAAGAAACGGCAGAGATTACGAATACGAGAACGAAATGAACTTCGTTAATTCCGAACTGATGCCGGAAATCGTCACGATCTATATTCCTTGCAGCGACCCGAACGTGCAGATAAGTTCGTCCGTCGTCCGCGAACTTCTGAAGTTCGGCAAGAGTGCCGACAGGTACGTTCCCGATGAGATTAAAGGGAAACTTTCGGCTGATGTAAAATCATAAAGCAGCGAATGCAAATGCAAGCGTGAGAAGAAACGATATGACGGTCTGAACTGTTTTTGCAAGCAGAAAAACCGATATTTTCACGTTTGCTTTTTTTAAAAAACATACCGATTGAACGAGGACGGAAACACCGCCGAACGCAATCAATGAAGATGCAAAAGCCAGGCTATAAGTCGATAAACCGCACAAAGCGAGCATTTTACAGCCTCGCGTGCATTCGATTAAACCATAAGAAAAAGCCTTGGAGAGGGTTTCGTTTTTTGTGATAAAACACAGCGTTTTCCAAAGCGGATAAAGGATATCGAGGTTCTGAAAAATATCTGCGAGGACGTAAAAAACGCAGATGAACCCGCCCACCGTCGCCAGTGAAACGACCGACGAATAAACGCAATCGTAAAGCACGTTGTTGTTTTCGGCTTTCTTCTTTGCAGGCGAAACACGCGGGAGAACGGCTTGCGGAGCGTTTTTGTCCGCCGAAGTCGTCGTTTTTTTAGTTTGTCTGTAAAATCTGAAGATTACCCCCGTGATTAACGCGGATAATGTGTGAGCGAGAAAAAGCAATTTGCCTGCGGCGACAGAACCGAACATCCCCACGCTCACGCTGCCGACGATAAAAAGCGGACCGGAAGTGGAACAAAACGCGGACATTTTCGTCGCATCGGTTTCGTCTATCAGTCCGTTTTCACCAAGATCGCCTATAATTTTCGCGCCGACGGGATAACCGGAAAGTATGCTCATCAAAAAGGCGTACGCCGCGTAACCGCTAGTGCCGAAAATCTGTTCGCAAGGTTTTTTCAGCGTTCTCGCCATTCTTTCCGTCGCGCCGATTTTCGCGAGCAACGACGTGAAAAAAAAGAAGGGCAAAAGCGACGGCAACACCACGAGCGCCCACAGTTTCACGCCTTCGAGAGCGGAAGCGACGTATACGTCCGGGCGGAAAAGAATGATTGCCATGCACGCCGAAATGCCGAGCGTAAGCATTATTTTTGAGATTTTCATTAATGTAAACTTCGGCAATCTTAATTTATTGAACGTAGAACCGTTCGCGGTTGATTTAGATCTCATAGTTTATCATACTCGCCGAAGAAAGGAAAAATGAGGAAACATGTACGATATTTTTGACGCAATAAACGAAGAAAAAAACAAGGCGAACGCGCCGCTCGCCGAAAGGATGCGCCCGGTGTCGCTTCGCGAGTTCCTCGGACAGAGCCATATCTGCGAGGATAACAGCCTGCTCCGAAGGGCAATCTCGCTCGATAAAGTGGGCAGTTGCATTTTCTGGGGACCTCCGGGAACGGGTAAAACCACGCTTGCGAACATAATAGCCAATTCCACGAGCGGAAATTTCGTCAAGTTGAACGCCGTTTCGAGCGGCGTTGCGGACGTTAAAAAAGCGGTCGACGAGGCAAGGGAAAGTCTTAAATTATACGGCAAAAAAACCTATCTTTTGCTCGACGAATGTCACAGGTTCAGCAAAACCCAGTCGGACAGTCTTTTGCCGGCAATCGAGAACGGAACGATAATTTTCATCGGTTCCACGACGGAGAATCCTTACGCGTCGATGACCCCCGCAATTGTGTCGAGATGCAGGGTGTTCGAGTTTAAGCGTCTGGACGACAACACCGTTAAAAAAGCCCTCTATAGGGCGATTAACGATAAAAAACGCGGTTATGGCGAACTTAATCTCGAGGTGAAAGAAGAGGCGATTTCGCACATCGCATCGATGAGCGGCGGAGACCTCAGGACGGCTTATAACGCGCTCGAACTCGCCGTTTTAACGACCGAAGCCGATAAAGACGGGAAAATTACCGTCACGCTTAAGGACGCGGAACAGTCGATACAGAGAAAGGCTCTTTCTTACGACGAAAATTCTTATTACGATATGCTCAGCGCGTTTTGCAAATCGCTCCGCGGAAGCGACAGCGACGCCGCGCTTTATTACGCTCACAGGATTATTTCCGGCGGCGGCGATCCGCTTCTTATTTTCAGGAGATTGCTCGCGCATTCCGCCGAGGACGTGGGGATGGCGGACCCGCGCGCGCTGGTCGTTTGTTCGAGCGCGATGACGGCTTTTCAGAATATGGGTTACCCGGAAGGACTTTTGCCGCTTTCCGAGGCGATAATTTACGTTTGCGAAGCGCCGAAATCGAATTCGGTCGTCGTGGCGATGAACGCCGCGCGTGCCGCTGCGGAAAGCAATAAAGACGACACGGTTCCGATGCATGTCCGCAACGCGGTTTTCGGCGACAAGGAAGCGAAGGAGAAAAGCAGGCAATATAAATATCCGCACGATTACGGCGGCTACGTCGAGCAGCAATATCTGCCCGATTCGCTTGCGGGAAGCGTGTTTTATAAGCCGGGAAACAACGGTTTCGAGAAGCAGGTCAGAGAAATCCGCAAAGAAAAGGGCGTGAAAAAGCCGTATTAAATGCTTTACTTTGAGTTGATAATGTGATAAAATCATAAATGTGAAATATCTCATTATAAATATGAAATATCTTAGACGGAGTGTGATATGGAAGAACGTGATGTTTTGCAGGAAGAAAACGTGCTCACTTTAGGTTGTCTTTGGGCAGTCGCAAAAAAGAAAATTTTGCTTATTCTTGCCATTATCGTTGCGCTGGCGGCGATCGGCGCGTTGTATTCGTTCTTTTTAGTGCCGCAGGAATATACGGCGACGGCTTCGCTCATCGTTTCGGTCGAACCGGAAAAATCGGTTAAAACGATAACCGGTTCCGACGGAAAAATATATACGATCGTTGACGACAACGACCTTAACGCGGAAAGTATGGCGCTTTCTTACGCTTGCTCGATCGCGAGTAATTCTCTTGCTTTTTTCAGTGAGGATAACGACATTATTTATCTCAATGCCGTTAAGCATTATAAAGAAACCCATAAAAGAGAAGAAAATCCCGGTACGATGAAGTTGGAATCCGTGAAAAAATCTCTTAGCGTGTCGAATCAGTCGTCGCAGATATTTCTTTCATATAAATCGACTATAAAAGACCCCGAAAAAATGCTCGGTTGCATAATCGAATCGTTTTTTGAAAAAGTCGACGAAAAGAATACGGAAGGCGACCCTGTTTTCAAGTCGTTCTCCGGCAGAATTTCGGTTTTATCCGAACCTTATCTCAACGAGAGTAAAGGCAGACTCGGACAAGTTGCGAGATACACTTTGGTGTTTGCCGTTCTCGGCGTTGCGGTTTCGTTCTGCATAGTCTTCGTTTCCGCCTCGAAAAAGCATAAAAACAAAGCCGAATAAGCTTCTGCACATATAATATAGGCGCATATTTCATTTACGGAGGTATCCGCCAATGAGTATAATAATCAACGCAAACGGAGAAAAGTAATTTTTTCGTTTGCTTTTTTTATTTTTGAACGGTTAAAAATTCCGACAGAAAAAAATGAAAGCATTAAAGGAGGAAATTGTGATTAAATTAAAAAGAAGTTTTATTGCGGTAATAGCGTTGCTCGTATTCTTTTTAAACGGTTGCGGCAAAGAAATAAATTATAATGCAGCAGTTGCGGGCGGGGTTTATAAGGAAGATTTTCTGAAAGAAAACAAGACCTCAGGCGCGTATTACAAAAACGAAAATTACGACCCGGAGGACGAAAACAGCGACGAATATGTATTGGACGAAAAGTCACCGCGAAGCAGAACGTTCGTGATCACCGGACAATCTCAACTGGATGAAATTTTTGAATCTTTCAGCACTCCGATTGATTTTGAAAAACAGATGCTGGTAGTTTATGTTTATACCGACTGCTATCTGCGCACTCAGATTCTGAAAAGCGTGAAATTGAGCGATAACGTTTTAAAAATCAAGTTTAAAATAGAATCGGGCGAACCCGGGCATGGCGACGCTCGCAAGCCGTATCAGAGAACGTTTGCGGTGATGTTGGATAAGTTGAACGTTGAGGCTGTCGAGATTGCTTTGGCGAGTTGATTTCGCTTTCGCTTTATTGAAAGTCTGAAAGTCGAGATAATCGGCTTATAGGCAGGGTAATATGATAAATTAAAGGCGGCGTTTCGGTAAAACCGAAACGCCGCCGCATTATAAAAACAAATTAAAATTTAAGTTTACGCGCCATCATAACGCCCATAACGGAAGCCATCATAAGCCCCCTCGTCCAGCCGGACGAGTCGCCGAGACAATGAAGATTTTCGATGTTCGTGTTGAAGTCGTCGTCCATTTTTATCTTGTTGGAGTAGAATTTAAGTTCCGGCGAATACAAAAGCGTTTCGGGGCTGGCGAACCCGGGAACCACAACGTCGAGTTGTTCGATGAAGTGAAGAATGTTCGTAAGCGTTCTGTACGGCATCGCGGCGGTTATGTCGCCGGCGACCGCGTCGGGCAGAGTGGGTTTCACGTTCGACTGAGAAAGTTCCTTGTCCCAGGTGCGTTTTCCCTCGAGAATATCTCCGTAACGCTGAACGAGAATGTGTCCGTTGGCGAGCATGTTTGTAAGTTCGCCTATCTTTTTCGCGTATTCTATGGGTTGGTTGAACGGATAGGTGAAGTTGTGCGAGCAGAGAATGGAAAGGTTGGTGTTGTCGGACTTTTTATCCTTGAACGAGTGACCGTTGACGACGGCGAGATTGTCATCGTAATTCTCCTGCGCCACGTATCCGCCGGGGTTCTGGCAGAACGTCCTTACCTTGTTTTTGAACGGAGCGGGGTAGCCGATGAGTTTCGATTCGTACAAAACCCTGTTGACTTCTTCCATTACTTCGTTGCGGACTTCGACTCTCACGCCGATATCGACCGTGGACGGCTGATGTTCGATTCCGTGCGCCGAGCACATGCTTTCCAGCCATTCCGCACCGCGTCTGCCCGTCGCAACGATAACCTTTTCCGCGCCGATCGTTTCTTCTTTGCCTTTGACTTCGATAATCGCGCCTTTGCACACGTTGCCTTCGATAACGACGTTTTTGCAGTCCGTATTGAAAAGCATTTCAACGCCGTTTTTAAGGAGATATTGCTCGATGCCGTAATAAATATCCTGCGCTTTTTCAGTGCCGAGGTGGCGGATCGGACAATCGACGAGCTTAAGCCCTGCGCTGATCGCTTTTCTTCTTATCTGTTTTATTTCTTCGGGGTGGTCTATACCCTCGATTTTTTTATCCGCGCCGAATTCGAGGTAGATTCCGTCTACATAAGAAATCATTTCCTGAACGGCATCGTGACCGATCTGGTCGGGCAGAGAGCCTCCGACGTAACTCGAAAGCGAAAGTTTTCCGTCCGAAAACGCGCCCGCGCCCGAAAAACCCGTGGTTATGGCGCAGTTTTTGCAGTTCATGCAATGTCCCGTTTTCTTTTTGGGACAAACTCTTTTCTCAATCGCCGAGCCTTTTTCGACGATGGTTATCTTTCCTTTGTAGTTATTGCGGACAAGTTCTATCGCGGTGAAAATTCCCGCCGGCCCCGCTCCGATTATCAGAACGTCGGTATTCATATCATGCCTCCCGAAAAAAAGTTTTTACGTCATATTATAGCACATACGCCGCGAAAAGTGAAGAGAATTATGTGACGGATTAACGAAATTTGTTTCCGGCATAACGCTGCGGTGCGGAGGGGTTGCAAAACGCTTGCAATTCGCCGCAAAACGCTTGTAATGCGTGCGGAAAAATGTTAAAATTATCCTATGAGCGATTTTGAGAACAGAATAAACGAATTATATAACAGGAGTTTAAACCGAGGAATTTTCGTTTTCACCGATTTTTTAAGTCCGTCCAAAGCGGAAGAGGTCAAAAGGCTCGTCGGAAGCGGGGCGACCGGCGGGGCGGTTTCCTTTTTCGGCGGGTGCGATTTTGCGGAAAGAGTCGTCGCGCGTTTCGGAAGCACTGAAGAACTCGGTTATGAGGAAGAATTTCCGATTAAACTCATAAAAATAACGGTTTCATCCGGAAAATTTTCCACGCCGATATCGCACAGAGACGTACTGGGCGCAACGCTTAATCTCGGCATCGAAAGAGATAAACTCGGCGACGTGTTCGTCAAGGGCGGCGAGGCTTACGTTTTCGTTTCCGAATCGGTCGCGGGGCTTATCGCGGCGGAATTGAGAACCGTGTCGAGAAACCCGGTTACGGCGGAATTTGCGGATAATCTGCCCGAAGATTTCCGCCCGACGACGGTAGAGCGGGAAATAAGCGTTCCCTCTAACCGCGCGGACGCGATAATTTCGAGAATTTATAATCTTTCGCGGGACGAGAGTTCGTTGCTTTTCGGGAAGGGTTTTGTCGCGATAAACGGAAAAACTACCGAAAAAGGCGAGAAAACGCTGAAACCGGGCGACGTCGTTACGGCGAGAGGCTTCGGAAAGTTTGCGTTCGTCGGCGAGGGCGGACTTTCCAAAAAAGGTAAACTTTACGTAAAAATAACGATTTACGCGTGATAGTCGTTGACAAAAACGGTTAAACGACATATAATATATAACAGTTGTTATAAAACGATTACGAACTCATAATAAAAAAGGAGAGAAATCAATGCAATCGGAAAACGTTCTCGTTGCCACGGGGCTGAAAAAAACCTTTAAACTGAGCAGAAAACAACAGCGGATCGAGCGCACCGACAAAACAGTGAAAGTTGCGGTGGACGGTTTGAGTTTCACGGCGAAGAGAGGCGAAATTTACGGGCTTTTAGGCCCCAACGGAGCGGGCAAAACAACCACGCTCAGAATGCTCGCCACGCTTATCAAGCCCGACGCCGGCGACGCGGTTATCGATGGGGAGAGCATAGTGAAAAACCCCGAAAAAGTTCGCGGAAAGATAGGTTTTTTAACGAGCGAACTGAAACTGGAGGATTTTTTCACGCCGGAATATCTTTACGGCTATTTTTCCGAACTTCACGGAGTGGAAAAATCCGTGGCGGAAAAGCGTAAAAACGCACTTTTCAAAAAGTTCGGAATAGATAAATTCGCCGAGGTTAAGGTCGGCGACCTTTCCACCGGTATGAAACAAAAGGTTTCGCTCGTTATCTCCATAGTCCACGACCCCGATTTTATCATTTTCGACGAGCCGACAAACGGACTGGACGTCATCACCGCGAAAACGGTCACGGACTTCCTCGTGGACTTAAAAAACGAGGGCAAAACGATTATCATTTCCACGCATATTTTTTCGCTCGTGGAAAAACTTTGCGATCGCGTGGGGATAATCATCAACGGCAAAATGGTCAAAGAGGGCGATCTTAAAGATCTTACGGCGGAGAAAGATCTCGAAACGACGTTCTTTGAAGTTTACAGTGAGGAGGTCGGCGAAAATGCGTGAAATATTCGTTATAGTAAAAAAAGAACTAAAAAGATTTTTCACGGATAAAAGAATGATCATGAGCCTTATTTTGCCGGGCGTTCTTATTTTCGTTCTTTATTCCGTAATGGGAAACTTCATCGGCAAAGCGATAACCCCCGCCGACGATTACGAATACGTAATCTGCGTTGAAAACGAGTCGGCAACGCTCGACGGGTATCTGTCGGCGCTCGGCTTTAAGTATAAAAAGGTAAACGCGCCGCGCGAGGAAGCGGAGAAAAAACTCGTCGATAAGGAAATTGACCTTTACGTTTCGTTCAGCGAAGACTTCGACGACGCGGGCGCGGATAAAGCGGGCAAAAACGTCGTAATAAAGTACAATTCCGCAAAGAGCGAGTCTGCAAAGATTTACTCCGCGTTGCAAACGGTTTATATGCAGAATTCCGTCGCGAGCGTGGATTATAATTACGCGATCAACGCGGGAGTGGAAAATCCCGACATGGCAACGGAAGATGACGTGGTGAAAATGATGCTCACAATGTTCATGCCGTTTATACTTATGGTGTTCCTCGTGACGGGCAGCGTGAGCGTCGCATCGGAATCGATAGCGGGCGAAAAGGAAAGAGGAACGATAGCCACCTTACTCGTAACGCCGGTAAAAAGAGAATATATTGCTCTCGGCAAGATAATCGCGCTCACCGTAACGTCGTTGTTTTCGTCGCTCGTTTCGTTCGTCGGGATAATGGCTTCGCTCCCGAATCTTCTTCAACTCGAACGGATCGGCGACGTGACAAGCATAGATCTGAACGTTTACGGCGCGTCGACGTTTGTCGGAATACTCGGCATAATTCTCATAACGGTAATGATGTTCACGATGATCATGTCCGTTCTTTCCACGTTTGCCAAGAGCGTCAAGGAAGCAACGCAGTTCGTCACTCCCGCAATGATAGTCGTTATGCTTGCGAGCGCGACTTCGATGATCGGCGGCGGGAAAGCCGTAACGAACCCCGCGCTGTATTTTATTCCTATATATAATTGCGCGCAATGTCTGACGATGCTTTTCTCGGGCGAGTTTTACGGGTTATGTTATCTGTTCGCGATTCTGAGCGACGCTCTGTTCGTCGTTCTCGGCGTCGTCCTTCTCGCGAAGATGTTCAACAACGAGAAAATAATGCTTAATAAATAAAAAAATCGCGAAAACGCCCTTGAAACGGTTGACAAAACTTTTCCGGGGCGTTATAATTTACAGGCAAAGTAGAAGTTACCCTTCTCGCCGCAAGATATGTTGAAGCGGCGCATAATTCTTTTTATCCGCCTTGGCGGGTAGTATGGTTATGTCACGGGTTTGCTTTGCAAACCCGTTTTTTTCGGGAAAATTTTGAGGGAAAGAGGTAAACGATTATTAAAGATCAAGTTCAGATCAACGAAGACATCAGAGACAGCGAGGTTCGTCTTATCGGCAGCGACGGGGCGCAACTCGGAATCATGAGTTCGCGCGAGGCGTTAAGGCTCGCCGAAGAGCAGAATCTCGATCTTGTCAAGATCGCCGCGGGAAGCGGAGTGCCGGTCTGCAAAATAATGGACTACGGCAAATATCGCTTCGAAATGCTCAAAAAACAGAAAGAAGCGAAGAAGAACCAGAAGGTCGTGGAACTCAAAGAAGTCTGGCTCTCGATGACGATAGACGTTGGCGATCTCAACGTAAAAGCCCGTCAGACGCAGAAGTTTCTCACCGCGGGCAACAAAGTTAAGGTTTCAATAAGAATGAGAGGCAGACAGAACGCACACTCGGCTCTCGGCGTGGACGTTATGAACAGGTTTTTCGACCTTGTGAAGGACGTTGCCGTGATGGAGAAAAAGCCGTTGCTCGAAGGCAGAAACATCCTGATGATTCTCGCCCCCTCGAAATCTAATTAAAATAAGTAAATAAAACGGAGGAATATATTATGCCAAAAATGAAATCGCATAGCGGCGCGAAGAAACGTTTTAAACTCACCGCTACGGGAAAGGTTAAGAGATATAGCCAGAACAAGAGCCATATCCTTAGCAAAAAATCCACCAAGAGAAAGAGAAGACTCAGAACCGGAACTTACGTTTCGTCCACTCAGGAAAAGACCATCAAGGGGCTTATTCCTTATAAGGCTTAATAAAGGAGAGAAGGAATATGCGTATTAAAAGAGGAGTTAACGCCGCTAAAAAGCGTAGAAAAATAATGAAACTTTCCAAAGGTTACTTTGGAGCAAAGAGCAAACTTTACAGAGTCGCCCGTCAGGCGGTCATGAAGTCGCTTAACTACGCCTTCGTCGGAAGAAGACGTAAGAAGAGAGATTTCCGCAAACTCTGGATCGCGAGAATCAACGCCGCTTGCCGTCTTAACGGAATGTCTTACAGCACGTTCATGCACGGCCTTAAACTTGCGGACGTAAACCTTAACAGAAAGGTACTTGCGGATATCGCCGTAAACGACGCCGCAGGTTTCACGGCTCTCACCGAAACCGCAAAAGCAAAACTTGCAAAATAATCGAAACATCGATTCCGAGCCGTAACGAAATACCGTTGCGGCTCTTATCGTCGAGTTAAATTATGATAACATCGAAAAACAACGCGCTCGTCAAAGCTCTCGCCTCGCTCAAAGAGAAGAAGTTCCGCGACGAAAAAGGAGAATATCTCGTCGAGGGTTTCAAAATGGTACGCGAGGCTTTTCTCGCGGGAAAAAACGTCGTCGCGCTTGTCGGAACGGAAAGCGGTATAAACGAACTCGAAACGGAGAAAATCTGCCCCGGGTTTAAGAATATCGCCGTCGTTTCGGAGGACGTGTTGTCGCGGATAAGCGATTGCAAAACCCCGCAGGGCGTTGTCTGCGCGATTAAAAAGGAAATTTATTCCGCCGAAAAGCCATCGGGAGTCAGCGTACTGCTCGACGGAGTTTCCGACCCGGGCAATATGGGGACGATAATCCGTACCGCCGCGGCAGTCGGCGTGAAGGATTTGTATCTCGCAAACTGTTGCGATCCGTTTTCGCCGAAGGTCGTCCGTTCGTCCATGAGCGGAATATATTCGGTAAAACTGCATTTTATCGACCGCAGCGAAATCGGCGAAGTTTTCTCTTCCGTCGAACTCATCGCAGCGGATATGGGCGGGGAAAACGTGTTCGGTTATAAGCCGCAGGGCGCTTTTTGCGTCGCCGTCGGCAACGAAGCCAACGGGCTCAGCGAAGAAACAAAGCGAGCCGCCGATAAAATCGCGAGCATACCCATGACGAAAAACGCGGAAAGCCTTAACGTGGGCGTCGCGCTTTCGGTTATGCTTTACGAACTCGTCGCGGGAACGGACGGAAAAATCATCGATTAATTAAAACAGGAGAATTTTATGTCAGGACATAGCAAATGGGCAAATATAAAGAATAAAAAGGCTAAAACGGACGCGGTTAAGGGTAAAATATTCACCAAAATCGGCAGAGAAATAGCCGTTGCGGCAAAAGGCAACCCTGATCCGTATACGAACAGCAAACTCGCGGACGTTATCGCCAAGGCGAAAGCGGCGAACATGCCTAACGACAACATCAAGAGAAGCATCGCGAAGGCAGCCGGTGAACTCAACAACGTAAACTATGAAAACCTTACTTACGAGGGTTACGGTATCGGCGGAAGCGCGGTCATCGTGGCGACTCTTACCGATAATAAAAACAGAACCGGCGGCGACGTAAGACATATTTTCTCCAAATACGGCGGCAATATGGGTACGACGGGTTCGGTTTCCTATATGTTTGCAAACAAGGGCGTAATCGTTATCGAAAGAACGGTCGATCTCGACGAGGACACCATGATGGAAGTCGCTCTCGAAGCCGGCGCGGAGGACGTTATCACCTGCGACGATTCTTACGAAATAAGAACCGCCCCTGCGGATTTTTCGGCTGTCAGAAAATATCTCGAGGATAAGGGCTACGAATTCCTCGAAGCCGAAACGATGATGATTCCCAACGATAAGGTCGCTTTGTCCGACGAACAACTCGAAACGTTCAGAAAAATGCTCGACGCGTTCGACGATCAGGACGACGTTCAGGACGTCTATCACAACGTCGATCTTCCCGAAGAAGAGGACGAGGACTGATTCAAGTAAATATGCAAAATTCAACCCGGCGAAGAAGTGTCTTCGCCGGGTTTTTTCAGCCGCAGGCGATTGCGCATCAGAGCACAATCGCCTGCGCCTGAAAAACGAGCAACGCTTATAAGATGCGGTTCATAAAATCAGTCATTAAGGTTCCGTAATCCGCACCGAAAACATTTTTCGGGTTGTATTTCATACAACATTCAAGAACTTTGTCAAAACCGTATTTTTCTATCAGATAATATGTGAAAGCATAAGCCTCGGGATATGTTAAAACGTTTCCGTCCTTGCTTGTGCAGGCGTAAAATTCGTATATCGGGTCGGTTGCGTAAGGGAATCTGATTTGCGATTTGTAGCCGCTGTTTTTCAAAGTAGTCTCGCCGATACATTTTTCGAGCAAAGCAAAATCGAAATTGTTTAAATTATCGAATTTTCCGCCGTTATTTTCGTAAAGAACGTTCACTTCGTTAACGAAATCCGCAATGCTTCCCGTCAGGGTTTTATCCGTAAACGACAAGTAAAAACGGTTATTGATATCCGAAAGGTGCCTTGAAACGCACCTCGACAAATATTCCGCCACGCCCTCCGCCAGCCACGCCTCGTCGGTCGGGTTGGTTCGCAAAGTGACTGCGTGAACCGTTTCGTGAACGAATTCGCTCGGGTCGAGCAGGTAAATTTTCTTACCCGTAGCGTCGCATCTTGTTCTCACTTCGTCGTCGGAAACAAAATACTCGAGGGCTTCGGCATATCTTTCGTTGACGAAATCGTAACTTTCGGGCGCGTTTTCCTTAATATAATTCAGAATTTTATTACATTCCGTGTTTCCCGCGGACAGGTGATATAAAACCCTTTCGGGACTGTCGAAACCCGCCGTTTCGCGTTTTGAAGAAAATGCGTCAAGATTGTAAGTTCTGTTCGTCGTTTTGATAACGAGCGAATAGGTGAAAAATTTGCGACTGTATTCCGCGCCGTCGAGAAAAGATAAGTCGAACGGGGCGGCGAACTCTCTGTTTATGCCGAGAAAATTGAGATATTCCGTTCGGTAATCCGTCAGATTCGCTTTGATAAATTTGTCGTAGCCGTAGTTATTTATAACAAAATCGCCGAAAGAATACGCTGTTTTTATCGCGAAAGCGATATCGTCCGAAAATTCGTCGAGAAAATGCGCGGCGAAAAGCGTCAACTCCGCATCGTTGCCGTTTGCGTAGTGCCGTTTAAGTTCATCGTTGTCATTAAACACAGAAAAGCCAGGTATAAGACGATTATTGGCACTTTTTTCATGGAAAACCCTCCGCGATTTTTAATGTATTAAAAGGCGATATTTTCTTTGTCGAATCTGTTCTTATCGAATATCGCCCGCTCGCCGTATTACGGTATGCGGCTTATTTTTTTTCTTTGTCTATATCGGACGGGGATATGTGGTATATATTTTTGAATGCGCGATAAAATGTCGAATAATCCTCAAAACCGTATTTGTAGTAGATTTCGTACGGCTTCGCTCCACATAATATTTCGTGCCTCGCAAGCGCGATTTTTTTCGCCCTTATGTACGTCATAATCGGCGTGCGTATCGTCTGTTTGAATATTTGCGAAACATATACGGGCGATAAGTTACAATTTGCGGCTATGGCGTTCAGGGTTATTTTTTCTCGTATGTTATCGTCGATATACGCCATTACGCCTGTTATTATGTTATTGTAATAGTTGCCTGTCGCGTTCATTCCCTCGGGCTGATCGTGTTTGAGCAAAAACAGTATTTCCGTGACGAGTCCGAGCGACGTCAGGGATAATTCTTTTTCTGTAAAAACGTCGTAGTATTTCGTAAATCTGTCTATCGCGTCATGCAATGGGGGATTGTCGTTCCAATTTATTATTTTACCCTGATAGTTTTCGAGTATGCCTGAAAAAATAATATCGTCGATAGTTCCCTCGGCGGTTATCTGCTTTATCGTTTCGCCGTTCGCGTCGATAAACGCAACGTCTCCGAAGAAAATCTGACTTTCCGTTTTGCAGTCGTACGCTATTATTGCTTCCGAAATGTTTCCGTCGCGAACGAATTTCTTAGCGTCCGCCTCGAAAGTCTGGTAGGACGGCGATTTTTTTACAGAGAATTCGGCTACCGCGTTTTTTACGTCGTAAGGTATGATCCCTGCGGGCAGTAAATATGCCTTGCCCGCTGCTCCTACGTAACAGTTGATTCTGATTTTTTCGACGTTCTCGGCGGTAATCGCGGGAAAACGCAGGTGAATGGCGGGGTATATTATCCCGTCGCGGAGAGTCTGCGTTTTTAGCATGTGGTCGGAACCGATTTTGTAACCTATGTTCGTAAGAGCCCACATACTGTTTGCCAAGCGGTCGAACAGCAGATTGTGGTCTGGGTTTTCGTGTTCTTCGGCGTAAATGGTCGGCAATTCGATTATAATTCCGATAAAAAGGCATCGGGCGTCCTCGTCGGCGAGAATTACCCTGTTGAACATCAACGGTTTTATGATAATGCTCGAACCCGAGGTAAGAGTAATCGTTCTTTCGTTCGTTATAACGTTGATTTTCCCCGACAGAACTATAACGAAATTGTAGTAGTTCTGAAATACGTTTTTATGGTGCTTTTCAAATTTTTCCGTATTATCTTTATCATAAAAATAAAAGTTATGAACTAACATATTTTTAAAACTCTCTTTGATTAAAATCGTATTTTTTCGTTTCCGATAACATTTTAACACAACAACATAATTTTTGCAATGTTTTTTATAAATATTGCAATTTACAAAGCAAAAAAACTTTATTAAAATATGTATCGGTAAAGGTGGAGACTTTATCTACCAACAAAATTTCCATAGGAGGGAAATATATGAAAACAAAA
>JALETB010000057.1 GCA_022781715.1 Clostridiales bacterium
ACTGTCGTTCGCCGAGCCGCGCAATTTCTGAAACTTATTGAATTACTTTCCGAAATATCTGTCAAGTAAGCCCTTGAACACTCTGCCGTGACGGGCTTCGTCGCGAGCCGGTATTTTTACCGTAGGTCGGTATTTTTTACATTGAAAAGATTACTCTTCCGTAAAAGCGTCTTTATTAAGACCGCATACGGGGCAAACCCAATCTTCGGGGACGTCTTCCCACTTAGTGCCGGGAGCAATGCCGTTTTCGGGATCTCCGAGAGTTTCGTCGTAAACATATCCGCAAGGACAAACGTATTTCATATCGCGCTCTCCTTATTTTCCGAAATATCTGTCGAGCAAGCCTTTGAACGCTCTGCCGTGGCGGGCTTCGTCGCGAGCCATTTCGTGAACAGTGTCGTGTATAGCGTCAAGTCCGAGTTCTTTTGCGCGTTTAGCAAGTTCATATTTTCCTGCAGTTGCGCCGTTTTCGGCTTCAACACGAAGTTCAAGGTTTTTCTTAGTAGAATCGGTTACGACTTCGCCTAAAAGTTCGGCAAACTTAGCTGCGTGTTCTGCTTCTTCAAAAGCGGCTTTTTCCCAGTAAAGTCCTATTTCGGGATAACCTTCGCGGTGAGCAACTCTCGCCATTGCCAAATACATACCAACTTCGGTGCATTCGCCGGTGAAGTTCATTCTTAGTCCTTCTAAAACGTCGGCGGGAACGTCTTTAGCAACGCCTACAACGTGTTCCGCTGCCCAGGTCATTCCATCTTCCTTAACCTCGACGAATTTGTCGCCTTTGGCATGGCAGACGGGACACTCGGAAGGACAAACCTCCGATTCTACGATCTGACCGCAAACTGTACATCTCCACTTTTTCATAATGTTTTACCTCTCTTAATTTTATTTTGCGCCGAGTTCCTCGGCTAATTTTTTTATTTCTTCTTTATTCTGACCGCTCACCGCCGACAAAATCTTCACCGACGATTCCGCGAACGTCATATTTTTGCATACGGAAAGCATTTCCGTCATTTTGCGTTTTGCGACGGGCGCCCACGAACCGTTCTCGATAAATCCCACCGTTCTGTTCTGATAGTTATGTTCGACGATATCGTTTATGAAATCCCGCATCTGCGGAAAAACGTCGCCGTTATAAGTCGTCGTGGCGAGGACGAGCTTTCCGTATCTGAACGCCTCCGCGACGGCAAGCGAACGATCGGTTCTCGCAAGATCGTACAGCGCGACCGTTTCACCTTTTGTCCGAAGTTCTTCCGCGAGAAGCCCGACGGCGACCTTGGTGTGACCGTAAACCGAAGTATACGCAATCATCGTTCCGTCGGTTTCAGCCGCGTAGGACGACCATATATTATATAATGATATATAATACGCGAGGTTTTCGGAAAGGATTTCGCCGTGCAACGGGCAGATTTTTTCAATATTCAATCCCGCCGCTTTTTTGAGTGCGTTCTGAACCTGAACGCCGTATTTGCCGACGATTCCGATATAATATCTTCTTGCCTCGTCCGCCCACGGGCTTTCCGAATTCAGATCTCCGAATCTGCCGAACGCGTCCGCGGAAAAGAGAATTTTCTCCTCCGGGCAATAAGCGAACATAACTTCCGGCCAGTGAACCATCGGCGCAAAAACGAATTTAAGAGTTATTCCGCCGAGGTCGAGCGAATCGCCGTCCTTAACTTCAAGCCTGTCCGGCGCGAAAGTTTTTCCGAAAAAATTCTCCGCCATGGCGAACGTTTTCGAGTTGGAAACGACGATCGCCCCGGGATATTTCTTTATAAAATCCGCCACGCTTGCCGAATGATCGGGCTCCATGTGCAGAATCACGAGATAATCGGGTGATTTTCCGTTCAACGCGTTTTCGACGTTTTTCAGCCATTCGCCCGAAAATTTTTCGTCGACGCCGTCGGTTACGGCAATTTTTTCGCCCGAAACGACGTATGAATTATATGAGATTCCTTCGGGGATTTTATACTGCCCCTCGAAAAGATCGGTTTCTCTGTCGTTTACTCCGACGTATTTAACTTTATCGCAAATAAACATTTTTCTGTATTCTCTCCGTGCGTAACCGACGGAATCGGGCCGAAATTCCCGGCTCGTCGACTACGGATTAATTATAAATCACCCGCGGCGTTTCGTCAAGACTTTTTCCGTTTTCGGGCTTTAATTTTACAAAATTTTCATCTTAATGATATTTTATATCAATAATAAAACGGCTGAATTATGTTCGATTAAACCCTAAAACGCCGATTAATCGACTTATAGCCCGTCTTTTGGCATAACACCAAACACAAATCCCTAAAAAGTCTAAAATAGCGATTTCGGCGCATACTTATGCCAGCCGAGAATAAAACGAACCGTGGTCTGACGGCGAGTTTTATTCTCGGCTGGCATTCGGGTGTTAAATACAATGGTGAAAAATAAGTAAAAAAACTTTATTTTTAATTATATATTTGTTTTTACGCGGATCATATGATATTATAATTGTAGTTTTCGGCGGTTCGGCGCGATTAATCAGGCTAGCCGACCGTGAAACCTGCAAAAGAAACCAGAATCGGAACACTCGGAAAAAAGGAGATTGTTCCCGACATTTCAGGAGGTTAAATGAAAAAATCAGCAAGAACGGCGATAATCGTTATCGTTATAATCGCCGTCACATTCGGGCTTCTTGCCCTCGGCGGAGTTTTTTTAAGAAGAACTGAAGAATTAGACACTTCAGTATTTTTTAAAGAAGCCGGAATTGAGTACCTGCACAAAGACGGTTCAGCCTTAACGGAAGATGAAATTTTATATCTTTATAAAACCGGGGATACTGACGAAAAAGGAGTTATAAGGGTATTCAATCCCAAAAAATGTAATTTTAAAAAAATCGTTTACTCAACATATAATATTACCGGGTATACCAACGACGGTAAAACTTACACCACAAGTCTTTTCCCCGTTGAAAGATTCACCGAGGAAAAATCCTTACTTGAAGTAAGCGGTATTACAATAGACTGTATTGATCCCAACGCAGGGTCGTTCTGGTCGAGCCTTATCATGCCCGCCCTTATGCTTTGCGTGGGACTTCTCGCGATTATGTTTCTTATGCGCTCGGTCAACGGCGCGAACAAAGGCGCGATGGATTTCGGCAAAACAAAAGCCCGCGTAAACCAG
>JALETB010000067.1 GCA_022781715.1 Clostridiales bacterium
GCAAGTTTCTTGTATTTGCCAAGTCTTGCAGTGTTCTCTTCTTCGGCTTTTTCAAACAACTTTTCAGCAAGTTCGGGCTGAGCCTTCTTGAGCGTTGCGTAACGGTTTTCGCCGAGAATGAAGTCGTGATAACTTTCGGTAGGATCCTTACTGTCAAGCGTGAAGGGGTTAACTTCGGTGCCGACGTGTTCGGGATTGTATCTGTAAAGATGCCAGTAACCTGCGTCAACCGCTTTCTTCTCTTCGGTCTGCGAGTTAGCCATGTTGATACCGTGGTTGATACAAGGCGCGTAGCAGATGAGGAGCGACGGTCCGTCGTAAGCCTCGGCTTCGGTGATAGCGTTAAGGAATTGCTGTTTGTTCGAACCCATAGCGCACTGAGCAACGTAAACGTAACCGTAACTCATAGCCATCATACCGAGATCCTTCTTCTTGATTCTCTTACCGCCCGAAGCGAATTTGGCAACGGAACCGGTGGGAGTGGATTTGCTTGCCTGTCCGCCGGTGTTGGAGTAAACTTCTGTATCTACGACAAGAACGTTGACGTCTTCGCCCTGAGCGAGAACGTGATCGAGTCCGCCGTAGCCGATATCGTAAGCCCAGCCGTCGCCGCCGATAATCCAGATAGATTTCTTGATTACGCAGTCGAGCATTCCGCTGAGTTCTTTAAGGAGATCTTTAAGTTCGCCCTTGGCGTTCTTGATAGCGGAGGGAAGAGCAACTTCGAGCATCTTGTAAACGCGTTGAGTAACTTCCGCGCTCTTCTTGTTTTCAAGCCAGAGTTTGCAAGCCTCGCCCACTCTTCCGTGAAGGTTGAGGTTGAGAATTCCTCTCATAACGTCCGCAAGTTTTTCTCTTCTCTGGAAGTAAGCAAGGTGGAAACCGAAGCCGTATTCCGCGTTATCCTCGAACAAACTGTTAGCCCAGGCAGGACCTTTGCCTTCCGCGTTCTTGGTGTAAGGACACGTCGGGGAAGAACCGCCGTAAATGGACGAACAACCCGTAGCGTTGGCGATAATCATACGATCGCCGAACAATTGGGTGATGACCTTGATATAAGGAGTTTCGCCGCAGCCTGCGCATGCGCCGGAGAACTCGAAGAGGGGTTTGGAGAACTGAGATCCCTTAACGGTATTCTTCTTGAATACGGAGGTGTCCGCTTCGGGAAGTTTCTCGCTGAATTCGTAGTTGACGGTTTCGTCCGCAACGACTTTTTCAAGAGGAATCATAGTAAGAGCCTTCTTGTCCGGTTTAGTGGGGCAGATGTTGGCGCAAACTCCGCAGCCCATACAATCGAGCGGGCTGACCTGCATTCTGAAAGAATAACCTTTAAGACCGATAGCCGCTTTGGTTGCGAATGTTGCGGGAACGGTTTCGCCGTCCTTAACGAGAACGGGGCGAATACAAGCGTGCGGACATACGAACGCGCACTGGTTACACTGAATACAGTTTTCTGCATTCCATTCGGGAATCTTAACCGCAACGCCTCTCTTTTCGAACTTCGTCGTTCCGGTGGGAACGCTTCCGTCTGCATTGAATGCGGAGGAAGGAAGTTTGTCGCCTTCGAGAGCGATGATCGGGTGAATAACCTCTTGGAAATATTTATCGTCGGCAAGTTTCGCGGGAGCAGCGCCGGTAGTGGCATCAGCCCAGTCTGCGGGAACCGCGATTTCTTTAAGTTCGGAAGCGGCTTTGTCGATAGCGGCGTAGTTCATCTGAACGACGGCGTCGCCCTTCTTGCCGTAGGACTTCTTAACGTACTGCTTCATCCAGTCTTCCGCTTCGGCGTAAGGCATGATTTCGGGGTTGATTTTGAAGAAAGCCGCCTGCATGATAGCGTTGGTTCTTCCGCCGAGGCCGATGGATGCGGCGATCTTTATAGCGTCGATAACGTAAAGTTTAGCGTGCTTTTGGGCAAGCAGACGTTTCATCGAAGCGGGAAGGTTAGCGCCGAGATCCGCGGCGTTGTCCCATTCGCAGTTAAGAAGGAATTTGCCGCCTTCTTTGAGGTCGGTGACCATATCGTATCTCGTAACGTAAGAAGGTTGCGAGCAAGCGATGAAGTCCGCCGCGTCGATAAGGTAAGACGACTGAATGGGTGTCTTGCCGAAACGAAGGTGCGAAACGGTGATACCGCCCGACTTTTTGGAGTCGTAGAAGAAGTAACCCTGAGCGAACATATCGGTGTGATCGCCGATGATCTTGATCGAGTTCTTGTTCGCGCCGACGGTTCCGTCCGAACCGAGACCATAAAACTTACAACTGATCGTGCCTTCGGGAGCGGCGTTATACTGCTCGGAGAAGTCAAGCGAAGTGTGAGTTATATCGTCGTAAATACCGACGGTAAAGTGATTCTTCGGTTTAGCGGATTCGAGATTCTTATAAACGGCGTAAACCATCGAGGGGTTGAATTCCTTCGAGCCGAGACCGTATCTTCCGCCGTAAACCTTGATTTTCTTCTTTCCGAGTTCGGCAAGAGCGGCAACGACGTCGAGATAAAGAGGTTCGCCGAGAGAGCCGGGTTCTTTCGTTCTGTCGAGAACGGCGATGTTCTTAACGGTTTTGGGAAGAGCCTTAACGAATGCCTTAGCGGAGAAAGGTCTGTAAAGTCTGACCTTGAGAACGCCGACTTTGTGACCTTCTTTGTTCATTCTTGCTATGGTTTCTTCGATCGCTTCCGCGCCGCTGCCCATGATAACGATAACGTTTTCCGCGTCGGGCGCGCCCACGTAATCGAAGAGGTGATAACTTCTGCCCGTAAGAGCGGAAACCTTATCCATCATCTTCTGAACGATTGAGGGAACTTCGTCGTAATATTTGTTTGCGGTTTCTCTGTTCTGGAAGTAAGTATCGCTGTTCTGAGCCGTACCTTTCTGAATCGGGTGATCGGGGTTCAACGCTCTCTTTCTGAAATCTTCGATATCTTTCATATCGACGAGTTTCTTCATATCTTCATAGTCGATAGCCTCGATTTTGGATACTTCGTGGCTCGTTCTGAAACCGTCGAAGAAGTGAAGGAACGGAACTTTGGATTTAAGCGTGGAAAGATGCGCGACCAAAGCAAGATCCATAACTTCCTGAACGGAGTTGGAAGCAAGCATTGCAAATCCGGTCTGGCGGCAAGCCATAACGTCGGAATGGTCGCCGAAGATGTTAAGGGAATGAGCGGCAAGGGCTCTCGCGCTGACGTGGAAAACGCAGGGGAGAAGTTCGCCCGAGATCTTATACATGTTCGGGATCATAAGAAGAAGACCCTGAGATGCGGTGTAAGTAACAGTCAGTGCGCCTGCGGAAAGAGAACCGTGAACCGCGCCTGCCGCGCCCGCTTCGGACTGCATTTCGGCGAGTTTGAGTTTCTGACCGAACATGTTCGTTCTGCCGGCGGTGGACCATTCGTCCGCAACCTCCGCCATGGGCGAAGAGGGCGTGATGGGGTAAATCGCCGCAACTTCCGAGAACGCGTATGCAACGTGGCTCGCGGCGGTGTTACCGTCAATAGTCATAACTTTCATAAATTTTGACCTCCGTATGAAATAAATTATAACTTTTTTTTGTTGTATTGTGTCCGCTGCGCGGTCCGGATTTTCCGAGCCTCGCGCGTAACCTTATATATTATAGCCTAACGGCGTGTTTTAGTCAAAGGTTTTTAAGGATAAATAGAAAAATTTTTCTTATAAATATACGTTTTTCCGAGAAAATGAAGTGAAAAAGACTTAAAGGCTTGCAAACGCTTGTTATTTCGGGGCGAATTGTGATAAAATATTAACTATGTATGCCATTGAATTCCAAAATGTCGGGTTTTATTATTCGTCCACCGACGAAAACGACGTCAGAAGAAAAAATTACGTTCTCGAAGGTCTTGACTTTGCCGTCGAAAAAGGCGCGTTCGTCGCTCTTTTAGGGCGGAACGGAAGCGGGAAAAGCACGCTCGCGCGGCTTGTGAACGGACTTTTGAAACCCGCCGCGGGCAAGGTTTCCGTTTTCGGTCTCGACACAGCGGATAAAAACAATCTTTTCGAAATACGCAAAAAAGCGGGAATGATTTTTCAGAATCCCGACAATCAGCAGATCGCTTCGATCGTCGAGGACGATATCGCGTTCGGTCCCGAAAACATCGCCATGCCGAGGGAGAAAATAGCCGCTGCGATAGACGCCGCGCTCAAAGCCACGGATATGGAAAAATTCCGCAAATCGGAAGTTGCGAAACTCTCGGGCGGGCAAAAACAAAGGGTAGCCATTGCGGGGGCAATCGCGATCGAACCCGAAATTCTCATTATGGACGAATCCACTTCGATGCTCGACCCTAAGGGCAGGAGAGAAGTCATGGAAGTCGCGAGGACGCTTAACAAGGAAAAGGGAATGACGGTCATCGACATAACGCATTATATGGACGAAGCCGCCGAGGCTGATTACGTTTACGTGCTTGACGGCGGAACGATAAGGCTCAAAGGTACGCCGAAAGAGGTGTTCGATAAAAAAGAGGTTTTGCGCGCTTGCGGACTCGAGCTGCCGAGGGCGGCGCTCATTGCGGAAAAATTAAGGCGTGCGGGCGTTCCGCTTTCGCCGGACATTCTCGACACGGAAAAATTAGCGGAGGAGTTATGCGAGTCGTTGCGGAAAAACTGAATTTTTATTACGATAAAAAATCGAAAAACAAAGTCCGCGCCTTGTCGGACGTAACTCTTACGATTCCCGAAGGTTCTTTTTTCGGAATCATCGGTCACACCGGCAGCGGAAAATCTACGTTTATTCAACATATAGACGCACTTATTCCCGTTCAGGAGGGTAAACTCGTCGTCGGCGATTACGACCTTTCGCGCGGAAAAAAAACGGACAAAAAGAAACTGAAAGAACTGAGAAGCAGGACGGGAATAGTGTTTCAGTATCCCGAATATCAACTGTTTGCCGAAACGGTTTTTCAGGACGTCGCTTTCGGCTATAAAAACTTCAACAAGGAAGCGAACGACGAACAGGTTAAAACCGCGGTTTACGGCGCGCTTGCGCTCGTGGGACTCGGGGAAGAGTTGGCGAATAAATCGCCGTTCGAACTTTCCGGCGGGCAGAAAAGGCGCGTGGCGATTGCGGGAGTTATCGTGAGCAAACCCGAAATTCTCATTCTCGACGAACCTGTCGCCGGGCTTGACCCGGTCGGCAAACGAGAACTTATGTCGTTGTTGCATGCCCTTCACGAGCATTACGTAAAAACGATCGTCATCGTTTCGCACGATATGGACGAGGTTGCGGAAAATTGCACCGACGTGGCCGTTTTTTCGGAAGGAAAAGTCGTTATGACGGGTACCCCGCGCGAGATTTTTTCCCGTGCCGACGAACTTGCCGCGCTCAGGCTGGACGTGCCGGTAACGGCGAAACTCACTGCGGCTCTTAAGCGCGCCGGCGTTGACGTGAACTCGGATTTCACGACGGACGACTTTGTTTCAAAAGTGGCTGAAATTTACAAAAAGGCGTGATAATCGACTTATAGCCTTGTTTTTATGATTTAATTTGGAGAATTATGTTAGGAGACGTAACATTCGGACAGTATTATAACGCGCGGTCTTTTCTTCACAAAACCGACCCACGCACGAAAATACTTCTGCTTATCGCGTATATAGTCGCAGTGTTCATCGCGCAGAATTTTTTGTCGCTCGCAGCGGTTCTGGTATTTCTGATCGTGGCGATAATCTTTTCGTCCGTGCCGCTCGGTTCGGTGCTGAGAAGCGTGAAGGCGATTTTCTTTCTTATATTGTTTATGTTCGTTCTGAACGTCCTGTTTCACGTAAAGAAGGAAGGCGAAACGGTTTATTTCTGGGTGGTGACGAAGGAAGGACTTATTTCCGCGTCATTTCTTTCGGCAAGGCTTATTCTTCTCGTAACCGGCAGTTCGCTCTTAACGCTCACCACCACGCCCGTGAGCCTCACGGACGGAATAGAAAGTTTGCTTAAACCGCTCAATCTTGTTAAATTCCCCGTTCACGACCTCGCGCTCGTTATGTCGATCGCGTTGAGGTTTATCCCCACACTCGCGAACGAAACGGACAGAATAATCAGCGCGCAAAAGGCAAGAGGCGCGGACTTCGAGAGCGGGAATATATTTTCCAGAATAAAAGCGCTCGTTCCCGTTCTTATCCCGCTCATTATCAGCGCGCTTCGCCGCGCGGACGAACTCGGCGATGCGATGGACGCGCGGTGTTACACCGGCAGTAAAAACAGAACGAAGTATAAAAAACTGACGTTCACGTTCAGAGATATCGTCGCGACGCTTTTCGTCGCCGCGCTCATCACGGGCGTCGTTTTTCTGAATATTTATTAGGGATTTCATTCGTCATCACTAACTATTTTTGCGGCGATAAACCGATTTATGCGGCGTTAAACGCCGCTCGTAGTACGGCAAGTACAACTTCGGGCGTTTGCCTTGCCTAAACGAGCCGCGATGCGGTCGGTTTCTCAACCGCAAAAATGCTAAGCACCGAAAAGAGCGCATTTTTTGATGGTTTTTTGCTGCTGCGGGCGGAGATTTATTGCCCCAAAGCGGAACTTTCGCTGCCGACGAAGAAGAACGCCGCTTTCTTCCGGTGCGGCGCCCTTCTTTTGCAAGGCGAGGTTTTACCAAACGCCCGCGCACGCAGGGCAAAAAGGCCGCCTTTCCGGCAGGAAGGGTGACGAATGGAATCCCTAGGGATTCCATCCGCCATCCCTAACTATTTTTGCGGTGATAAACCGATTTATGCGGCGTTAAACGCCGCTCGTAGTACGAAAAGTACAACTTCGGGCGTTTGCCTTGCCTAAACGAGCCGCGTTGCGGTCGGTTTCTCATCCGCAAAAATGCTACGCACCGAAAAGAGCGCATTTTTTGATGATTTTTTGCGAGCGTGAGGGTTGCTGTACTTGATGTACTGCGCCCGAACGGTCGCGGAAAATGGCGAAAAAGACGCCTTTTCGGTAATTAGTGATGACGAATGGAATCCCTATCTTTAAGTATATTTATCGCAACGCCTATCGCGCTGTTTATGTTAGGTGTACAAAAAAGTTATTCCGCCCAAACAAAACCGCGCCGCAAAAAGCGTTATTTCGTCAGCAGGGCAAGCAGCGCCTGCATGGTAAACAGACGGTTTTCGGTCTGCTCTAAAACGGCGGAGTTTTTGGAGGAAAGCACCGCGTCTTCCGCTTCTTTTCCGCGGGTGACGGGCAGCGTGTGCATAAACAGCGCGTCGGGTTTTGCAAGCGCCATCACGCTTTCGGTCACGCAATAATCGGCAAACGCCCGACTTTCTTCGTCGCGGGCGGAAAAGCTTAAATCGGCATATCCGTCCGTGTAAACGACGTCCGCTCCGCGCACCGCTTCCGCCACGTTTTCGGTCAGAAGTACTTCGCCGTACTGCAGAGCGCATTCCACGATTTCCCGCGGGGGAAATTTATCCTGCGGGCAGGCGACGGAAATGCTCATGCCGCACTTTGCCGCGCCGATCAGAAGGCTGTTGGTCACCGCGGTGGGGCGCCCGACATAGGCAAGTTTTTTTTCTGC